>DHYN01000044.1:0-4810 GCA_002414125.1 Ruminococcus sp. UBA5129
TATGTGTTATAATAAAAGCATTATACTTGAAGGAGGAACAGAAATGGCAGTAACGGAAGCAGTTGAAAACTATCTTGAAACGATACTCATTCTGTCTCAGATGCAGAGTGATGTTCATGCTATAGACATATGCTCCTATTTAGGCTATTCGCGTCCAACGGTCTCGATAGTACTCAAAAAGATGAGAGATGACGGTCTTGTGGACGTTGACAATGATAACCATATACGTCTGACCGATTCGGGAAGAGCGATCGCCGAGCGTATGTACGAGCGGCATAAATTGATAACGGAATTTCTCATAGATATCGGAGTGAGCAAGAATACCGCGCAGAATGATGCATGTAAAATCGAACACGATATCAGCGATGAGACATTTGAGGCGTTCAAGCGCAAATACAAAAAAAAAATAAAGTGATATATTCGGAGGAAAAATGGAAAGATATGAGCAATTGAGAGCAGAAAATCCGATTTTCGTTTATAAGTCATACAGCATTGCCGATAACGGAGAGACGGTCGATATAACATACGATTTCGAGATCGAGGGACTTGCGGGATTTCAGCCCGGATGGAGCTTCCCGAAGCCTGCGGAGCTTGACCTTTCGGACGATCTTACCTTTGAACGGCTCGCGTTCTCACTTGGCATGGTCGAGGCGCTTAGCTATTGGAAGGCAGCATGTTCTCCTACGATGAAAATTGAATGCGGAGAACTGTCTCACGAGCAGATCGACTGGTGGAAGAAGCTTTATTTTCTCGGACTCGGCGAGTTTTTCTATGTGAACGGCATCAGTGCAGACAGGGATTCCTTTATCAATATAATTTCATGCGGAAGCTTCGGCTGCAAGACCGAGAGTACGCGTGTCCCGAACGGATGTCTCGTTCCGATAGGCGGCGGAAAGGATTCCGCGCTGACCNNCCTTCCAATAGCTAAGCGCCTCTCTCAGAAATGCAGGGATGAAATGCCGCTGCTACGCAATAAACAACAGAAAGTCCATCCTCAAAACAGTTGATAAGGCAGGTTTTTCAGAGGATGATCTCCTCATCGTAAAGCGCAGGTTCGACCGTTCGCTCGTTACATTGAACGAAAAGGGATTCCTGAACGGACATACGCCATTTTCCGCAATAGTTGCCTTTTCAGCCGAGATCACGGCATATCTCAGCGGACTCAGATATATCGTGCTCTCAAACGAGGCGAGTGCGAACGAAAGCACTGTTATCGGTATGGACGTTAATCATCAGTACTCGAAGAGCTTTGAGTTCGAGAGGGACTTTCATGAATATGAGGAGAAGTTCCTCGGAACGGGATGCTATTATTTCAGCTTCCTCAGACCTCTGCTTGAATTCCAGATTGCAGAGCTTTTCTCGCGTCATGAAAAGTATCTGCCGATCTTCAGAAGCTGCAATCTCGGAAGCAAGGTATCTCCTGATATATGGTGCGGAGACTGTCCAAAGTGTCTTTTCATATGTCTGATACTTTCACCCTTTGTCAGCCACGAAAGACTTGTTCGGATATTCGGAAAAGACCTTATGAATGATGAAAATATGCTCGGTTATTTCATTGAGCTGATAGGTCAGAGCGAGCATAAGCCGTTTGAGTGCGTTGGAAGCATTGACGAGGTTAATTTAGCAGTCTCTATGGCTATACGTTCGTATGAGGCAAGCGGCGAGGAGCTGCCGATGCTTTTTGCTGAATATAAGAAGTGCGGTATGTACGCTCCTGAGACTATCGACGCAAGGCTTGATGAATATCACAGATACTACAACACGGAAAATCTGCTCCCGAACGAGTTTGAGGAAATATTAAGGAAAGAAAGGGCGAACTTCTTTTGAAAAGATTTGTTGAACATATAAAATCACAGACTGCCGACAAGAAGATCTGTATACTCGGGTTCGGCCGTGAAGGTAAGGCGACCTATGAGATACTTAAAAAGTACTGCTCTCCGGCATCCGTTACTGTCGCCGACCTTAACAATATCGACAGAACGGCAAANNGTAAAGCTCGTTTGCGGCAAGGATTATCAAAGCGCGCTCGATGAATTCAATCTTGTGTTCAAGAGTCCGGGTATCGTTCTCGAGAAGCATCCATCGGAGCTTAAATGTACGATCACTTCAGAGACACAGGTGTTCTTTGAGGTCTACCGTGAGCAGATCATCGGCATCACCGGAACTAAGGGCAAAAGCACTGTAACATCGCTCATATATCATATACTCAGGGAATCGGGTAAGGACTGCCGTATTGCAGGTAATATCGGAATACCCGTGTTCAATATCGCCGAGACAATGACGGAGAATACTATTGTTGTCTGCGAGCTCTCATGCCACCAGCTCGAGTATATGACGGTATCGCCGTCCGCCGCGGTATTCCTGAATCTCTATGAGGAGCACCTCGACCATTATGGCACGCTTGAGAATTATTACAAGGCGAAAAAGAATATTTATATCCGTCAGGATGAGGGGGATTGTCTCCTCATAAACAGCGAGCTCAGACCCAAGCTTTCAAATGCGGATGTCTTTACAATTTCGGACAAGGACTCAAAAGCCGATATATATGTGTGTGACGGTGCAGTTGATATGTCGTTCAACGGGGCGAGCTTTATCATTCCGACAGATAAGATAAAGCTGATCGGCGTGCACAATCATTACAATATCGGTGCGGCATTCTTCATCACATCGCCTTTTGTGAGCAGAGAACAGTTTGAGTCGGCTCTTTGTACATTTGATCCGTTGGCTCACCGACTCGAATATGTCGATACGGTGAACGGAGTCCGCTACTATGACGATTCTATCTCAACGGCTTGTGCAACGGCGATAGAGGCAGTGAAAAGCGTTCCGAATGCGGGAACAATACTTATCGGCGGCATGGACAGAGGTATTGACTACAGCGAACTTATCAGCTTCCTCAGCGAGACCGAAATCAACGTTATCTGCATGGAATTTTCGGGAAAGCGAATTTTTGATGAGATCGCCGCACGCGATTTTAATAACCCTGAGAGAGTCCGTTATGCTCAGCATATTGATGAAGCAGTCAAGCTTGCATCCGAGATCACGGCAGAGGGTCAGAGCTGTATTCTTTCGCCTGCTTCGGCAAGCTACGGTATATTCAAGAATTTTGAGGAACGCGGAGATGCTTTCAAAGCGCTCGTAAAGGAGCTCAAGGATAATGGGTGAGGAGAAACATATTTCTGTGACAGAGCTTGGAAATCCGAGAAAGCCACAGGGCATCGCAGGCGAGCAGATGCTCAACCGCATGAACGAGTCGCATAGGTCGGTGACAGAATGGGCGCTTGGTTTTTTTAGTCTGAACGGCAGCGAGCGTTTTCTTGACATCGGATGCGGCGGAGGAGAGACCTTGAAAACAGTCTCAAAGCTAATTCCGAACGCCATGCTCACAGGAGTAGACTACTCCGAGCTCTCTGTCGAGTTAACGCGTAAAAACAACGCTGATCTGGTCGATTCGGGAAAGCTTACAGTAACGTGGGCTGATGTTGCAGATCTTCCATTCGCAGACGAGAGCTTTGACAGGATAATAACTGTCGAAAGCTTCTATTTCTGGAGTGATCCGCAGAATGATCTCCGTGAGGTATACCGAGTTCTCTCAGAGGGAGGCGTATTTCTGATAGTTGCAGATGTCTATGGAGATGCCGAGCTCACTCCCGAAAATATCGCCTCGATCGAAAAATACAACCTTTTTAACCCAACCCTTGCAGAATTTGAATCACTTCTGAAAAACGCAGGCTTCAGAGATGTCAGTATCCATACAAAGAAGGGCACGAGCTGGATCTGTGCCGAGGGCAGGAAATAAACCTGATACTTCTTAAATTTATACAGGAGTATCCGACCAAAAAGAAAAAGGTGTGAATGTGAAAACGCTTGTATTCAACGGTTCTCCGCGTAAAAACGGCGATACAGCAAGATCGGTGCAATATCTGAGCGACAGGCTTGCAGGTGAGGTGCGCGTTGTGGACTGCTATCGTGCGGATATTTCACCGTGCGTGGACTGCCGCTATTGCCGTACCAACAACGGATGCTGTATTAACGACGAGATGCAGGATATATACCGATATATCGAGGAATGCAGCAATATAGTGATCGCTTCGCCGCTTTATTATTCCGAGCTGACAGGCAGGCTGCTCGATACGGCAAGCAGGTTTCAGATGTATTATTCCGCACGTTATATCGTAGGAAAGCCGTTTGATATAAAGCCGAAAAGGGGAGGCGTGGTCCTTATAGGAGGAGGCAGCGGCACACCCGAGAAAGCGTCCGATACTGCCGATTTTATACTCAGACAGATCGGCGTGACACAGCTTGGTGAGACGGTGTGCTTTCATAATACCGATACGGCAGATCCGTTTGACAGCAAGTTTTTTTTGACGAAGCTTTGCGGTCTTGCAGATTTTCTTAACGGAAGAGATTGACAAAATCGGAAATTTGTGATAAAATATACACTTGTATTGATGGGCAGCTAAATCGTGAAAAACTTATGCAGAGAAAAAGTCATGAGATAGTTGACACATCAATATAACGAAAGGAGAATAATCATGGCAGAATTAAAGTTTGAAATCACCGAATCTATCGGCGTTCTTGGCGAAAACGCAAAGGGCTGGACAAAGGAGCTCAATCTCGTTAGCTGGAACGAGCGTGAACCCAAATACGACCTCCGCGAATGGTCTCCCGATCATTCACGCATGGGCAAGGGCATCACACTCACCGCAGATGAGCTTGCAAGTCTCAAAGACATCCTCGCAGAGATCGACCTCGATTCATTTGATGAGGAATAATACCAAATAAAGCGCTTCCTGTCATTCCGACCGGA
>DHYN01000044.1:4822-7972 GCA_002414125.1 Ruminococcus sp. UBA5129
CCCGATAGACAAGGGCGCGGCTGAGGTCTCGGCATTTTTTCGAGTTTCTTGTAGAGGAAAAGATCGCGCTTCACCAAAAGCTTGAAGCTGTCCTTTTTCTTGTAGTCTGAGGCTCCGTTTTTCCTGTGGACGCTTTTGCACTGACCGATCCATGCTCCCATGATACACGCCGCGATTATGCATCCGATTATGATTGCTATAACTATCTGCATTATGAAGCCTCCTTAAATCAAGAAATAAGTCTCAGTATGAGATATACGACGCCTACGCAGATCGGGAGAATGCCGGCAAACCAGCGAAAAGCCGCGCCCTTGTCTATCGGGAGGTCTCCGACAAATTTGCCTGTCTGACCGTTCATTGCAAAGGTATACTTCTGATCGTTCCAGATCGTGTTGAGCAGCCATACAGGATAGAGTGCGTATTTGGCTTCTCCGTTGGTCAGATGAACCTTTGAGGATTCTACTGTTACTGAATCATAGTCAGAAACGGTATCTCTGAACACCTGTTCCGTTGTACTCTTTATGCGGTCGTTTGCTCTGCCGATGCTTTCTTTTGACCCAATATCGTATTTATCCGCAAGGTAGCCTGCGAGATAAGCTGTCTTAAACGGAACAGCATCCTTAAAATCAAATGGTTCTATAGACTCCATGAGCGTATCATCCATTTTAGACGAGCCGTCGACAGGGACATATTGGAAGCCGAGCTTTCCCTCTCTTACGACCGAGAAATAGCTTGTCTCGATGTAATCAAATTTATTGTCGCTCCACCTTTTTTTCTTTGTGGCTTTGTAGCGGAAGCGCGAATCGGTATCAGCGTCAAACAGCCATACAGGGACATAAACTCCCTTGATCTCCTCAATGTGATTCTGCTCTTTAAACACCTTCGGGAGCAGCCTTTTGCCCTCGAGATGCTTGCTGAGAGCCGTGATCGCAGCATTCTTGTCGAGCTTGAACGGAATGACATAATCGGGTTTAAGGTCACCTGAGAACGTACCCGTCATAACAATAGGATTGTCGCAGTAAGGGCACTTTGATGCACCGAGAGTCTGATCCGCGATGATCTGACCGCCGCATGATCCGCATTTGTAGACATTCATCCCGTCAGTCTCACCGTTGTCCCATTGGCTGCCCGGCTTGGTATTCCACGTCATATCGTCCGAATGGTTTTCGTTCTTGTCCTCCTCGTACTGTTTGAGTACATCGAGGCTGAATTCAGAGTCGCAGAACGGACATTTCAGGGTTTGGACACCCGTGTTGAATTCAAGCTTGCCACCGCAGCACGGGCACTCATATTCAAGTATTTCAGCCATTTTTACACCTCAAATGGGAGAGCGTTATTTTACTATATCATCGTCCGTGAAAGGATCACCGCACTCTGCGCAGAATTTAGGCGGATTATACGGATCGGCAGGCTGCCAGCCGCACTTATCGCACTTGAAGAGCGGAGCTCCAGAGGGCTTTTTAGCGCCGCAGTTCTGACAGAATTTTCCTGTGTTCACAGCGCCGCACGAGCATTTCCAGCCATCCTCCGAGGGCTTTTCCTTACCGCAGTTCTGGCAGAACTTGCCTGTATTTGCTGCACCGCAGCCGCACTGCCATGTATTTGCATTATTGTTAGCAGCCTGAGCCATACCCTGCTGAGCATTCTGCTGATTTCCCATAGCGAAGAGATTGTTTGCGTTGAAGCCTCCGGCAGCCTGAGCCATATTCATACCCATGAAGCCCATCATAGCGCCTCCGCTGTTGCCTGCGGCTGTCTGCATAGCGGCAGCCTGAGCTGCGACCATAGTAGAAGCGGCGTGAGTGGGATCGCAGTTCCAAGCCATGTCCTCGTACTTTTTGATCCTGTCCTCGTCCTCCTTTGAGATCGAAACGGAGTTGATAGCTACAGAGAGGATCTTGATGCCTCTCTTTTCCTGCCATCTCTGTGAGAGGGCTTCGTTCATAGCATCGCAGATCTCGAGGGTATGCGAGGGGAGAACATCATATGTAACACCGCTTGCTGCGATCTTGCCGAAAGCAGGCTGGAGAGCGCTGAGGAACTCAGCCTTGAGCTGACTGTCGATAGCGCTGCGGTTGTAGTCGTAGGAAACATTTCCGCATACATTGGTATAAAAGAGGAGCGGATCAATGATCTTGTACGAATAAACGCCGTTGCAGCGGATACCTACAGTAAAGCTGCGACCGAGGTCGGAGTAAGAAACTCTGAACGGAACGGGATTCTGAGTACCGAATTTATTGTCGATTATCTCCTTTGTATTGAAGTAGTAAATTCGCTGATCCTTACCTGTATCGCCGCCGTAAGCAAAACGTTTGCCGATAGATTTGAAGGTGTTTTTGATGCCTGCGCCGAGGCTTCCGGAAAAGATGCTTGCCTCGGTTGACATGTCGTATGTATATTCGCCGGGTTCGGCACAGATCTCGACGATCTGACCCTGATCCACGATGATCATGCACTGACCGTCAGCAACGGCGATGCCGCTTCCGTTGGTGATGATATTATCGCTGCCCTTTGTATTTGAAGATTTGGCGGAGATCCTTTTTTTGCCTTTTACAACAAGCACATCAGGAGAGATCGCGTCACAATAGAAAAATTCCTTCCAAGCATCACCGAGCGTAGAGCTCGTAGCAGAAACCAAAGCCTTAATAAGTCCCATAATAAAACTCCTTTCGGGTCGTGAGAATAGGTTTACGGCAATTTATATCCAAAATAAATACCGTTACATATTATTATAGCATATTTTTATACAAATTGCAAGACTTTTAGTAAATCATTTTTTATGATTTTGTAAAATTTCGTAAAGGGATTGACAAAATATAGGCATATAGTATATAATTAATATAATAATATTTCATGATACAGCGGCGGCACACAGTATGCCGCATTCTTTTAAAATACGGAGGACCCATTAATTATGTGTGGAATTGTTGGATTTACAGGCGTAGCTCAGGCTGCTCCCATTCTTCTTGACGGACTGTCTAAGCTCGAGTACAGAGGCTATGATTCGGCAGGTATCGCTGTCCGTGACGGTGAAAACGATGTCGAGGTAGTCAAGGCTAAGGGAAAGCTCAAGGTGCTTTCGGAGATGACTAACGACGGCGATGCGGTAAAGGGCTGCTGCGGCATCGGTCATACAAGATGGGCAACTCA
>DHYN01000044.1:7984-9514 GCA_002414125.1 Ruminococcus sp. UBA5129
AAGTGACGACAACAATGTTGTCGGTGTTCATAACGGCATTATTGAAAATTATCAGGAGCTTCGTGCAAAGCTTCTCAAGCACGGCTATGAGTTTAAGTCGCAGACCGATACAGAGGTCGCAGTAAAGCTCATCGACTATTACTATAAGAAGTATAACCTCGGACCTGTTGATGCACTTGCAAGAGCAATGATGCGTATCCGCGGTTCGTATGCATTTGCCGTGATGTTCAGTGCGTTTCCCGGCGAGATATATACTGCCCGCAAGGACAGCCCGATGATAATCGGCATAGCTGACGGCGAGACATATGTCGCATCCGATGTTCCCGCTATTCTCAAGTACACAAGAAACGTTTATTACATAGGCAACCACGAGATCGCTAAGCTTGAAAAGGGTGCAGTAACGTTCTACAATATCGACCGCGACCAGATCGAGAAGAAGCTCACAGAGATCAAATGGGATGCAGAGGCTGCCGAAAAGGGTGGTTATGAGCACTTCATGCTTAAGGAGATCTACGAGCAGCCCAAGGTAGTCCGCGACACTATCAACTCGGTCGTTAAGGACGGCGTTATCGACTTCAGCAGTGTAGGTCTTACTGATGATGAGATCAGAAAGATCAGCCAGATATACATCGTAGCTTGCGGCTCGGCATATCATGTCGGAATGGCAGCACAGTACGTCATCGAGGACCTCACATCTATTCCTGTAAGAGTTGAGCTTGCTTCTGAGTTCAGATACAGGAAGATGTCACTCGTCAAGGACAGTCTTGTTATCATCATCAGTCAGTCGGGTGAGACTGCCGACAGCCTTGCAGCGCTCCGTGAAGCTAAGGACAAAGGTATAAAGACTCTCGGCATCGTAAATGTAGTCGGATCGTCCATTGCTCGCGAGGCGGACAATGTGTTCTATACGCTTGCAGGTCCCGAGATCTCCGTTGCTACAACAAAGGCATACAGCACACAGCTTATTGCCTGCTACATGCTTGCAATGCAGTTCGGCAAGGCGAAGGAGGAGATAGATGAGGAAAGATTTGCTGCACTCATCAATGAACTGTATACTCTCCCCGACAAGATCGAAAAGATACTCGAGGACAAGGAACGTATCCAGTGGTTCGCAAATAAGCTTGCAGGAGCTAAGGATGCATTCTTCATCGGACGCGGTATAGACTACGCTATCAGCCTTGAAGGAAGCCTCAAGATGAAGGAGATCAGCTACATCCACTCCGAGGCATACGCAGCAGGAGAGCTCAAGCACGGACCTATCAGTCTTATCGAGAACGGCATTCTTGTTATCAGCGTGCTCACACAGCAGGATCTCTACGAAAAGACTGTAAGCAATATGGTCGAGGTGAAGAGCCGCGGAGCATCGCTCATGGGTCTTACCACATACGGCAACTACAGCATGGAGGACACTGCCGATTTTACGGTGTATATTCCCAAGACAGATCCGCATTTCGCAGGAAGTCTTTCAGTTGTACCGCTCCAGCTTCTCGGATATTACGTTTCCGTTGCAAAGGGATACGATGTTGATAA
>DHYN01000044.1:9631-10508 GCA_002414125.1 Ruminococcus sp. UBA5129
ATTCGCATAAATCAGAATTTGTGTTTGATTTTCAGTTCACATTCCGCTATATTTGAATTAAAAAAGACACTTCTTTTTATTGAAACTAATTCTTCGTTTTTGTAGATAAATTTATCCCTATAAATTTCCGGATTGGAGATAACGTATCCTGCTTTGGTGATATTGCAGTTAAACTCTCCCGTTGAGAAATTAACAGTTATTCTTTTGCTGTTAATATAGTCATATGTTATCAGTTCACTGATTCTGTCGCCTGAATATATGTATTGTTCAGCATTCAGGTGTATGTCCATGTCAGTACAATATTGCATTTTTATTTCTGCTATCGAAAAATCAATAATACTCTCATTTTTAAATCGACTTATTCCTATACTTTCCAAATTATAGCGTCCGTCTTTTTCAGCGTATCCTATAAGTATAATATGATTTTCCTTGTATATATAAAATTCTACAAATTTCTTTTTTTCTGTATGAATACATACAAGCCGCTCATTATCAGAAAAAATGCAAGAATATGAACGAGTTTTTTTCTCCTTCCACGAAAAAGAATTATCAAAAAAGCTCATACAATGGTGGATCGACATAAAGTCGGGTCTGATTCCACAAGAGATATTATGAATCGTTCTTGTCGTTTTGATTTTCTTAATTATCGTACAACACTTAACTCCATCGCTTAGATCATTAAATTTATCCTTATATTCAAACGCCAAAGATTTTATTTCTGATATTAAATCAGTAAACTCTTTATAATTATACATTAGTTTGCTCCTCATTATTTCATTTATGGATTCTCCTGTGAATTCCGATTTATTTTAGTGATATTATATATCAAAAAAACTGTTATGTCAATAGAAACGCCATACCTGTAATGTCCAAAGGG
>DHYN01000093.1:0-138 GCA_002414125.1 Ruminococcus sp. UBA5129
CGCCGTTCGAGAGAACGATACCTCAGCGCGTTCCTGCTGGGATTCGGGTGCATTTTCGTGTGCCTGCTCCCTGTCGTGATCGCTGACGGCGGATATTTCATATATTACGGTGATTTCAACGCTCAGCAGATCCCGTTC
>DHYN01000093.1:145-3012 GCA_002414125.1 Ruminococcus sp. UBA5129
ATATATTCTCTGAAATTAAAAGGTTCACCGATCTCGGTTCGGATTTTCTGACTTCGTATTCGTTCTATCTCTCGGGAAGTCCGTTCTTCTGGCTCTCAACACTGCTCCCTGCTCGGGCAGCGGTTCTTGCGATGCCTGCTCTCCTATCGCTGAAGCACGCAGCTGCGGCGGTGACCGCATATTCCTATATACGCCGATTTGTCCGCAATAAGGATGCCGCTCTGATCGGCGGTCTGCTGTACTCGTTCTCGGGATTCCAGCTATTCAACATCTTCTTCAATCACTTTCAGGATGTCACGGCATTTTTTCCGCTTATGCTCATTGCTCTCGAAGAGCTGATAAACTGCGACAGACGAGGCGTTTTCGCGCTCTCAGTCGCTCTGATGGGATGTATCAATTATTTCTTTTTTACAGGTCAGGCAGTTTTCCTCGTCATCTACTTCATCATAAGGATACCCTGCTCTGATTTCAACGTTACTTGGCGCAAATTCTTCCGACTTGCATTTGAGGCGGTTCTCGGCACCATGCTCTCCTGCTTCATACTTCTACCGTCCGCACTCACGATTTTGGGAAACTACCGCGTTTCGGAGTTTCTCTTCGGTCAAGACATGGTGCTCTACAGTGACAAAACACGTTTAGCCCGTATTATCCAAACGTTCTTCATGCCTTCGGATGTGGCTGCACGTCCAAACCTCTTTCGATCCGAAAACGCAAAATGGTCATCTATCGGAGGCTATCTGCCGCTGTTCTCTATGGTCGGAGTCATAACGTTCATCCGCTCCTACCGCAAACACTGGGCTGTCCGCTTATCGCTCGTATGTATAATATGCGCTTTCATTCCTGTCCTCAACAGCGCTTTCTATGCACTAAATGCGTCCTACTACGCCCGTTGGTTCTACATGCCGATACTCATCCTCGCGATGATGACAGCGCGTACTCTTGATGATACCTCCGCTAAGCCGTTCCCTGCGATCGGAATATGCGGCATTTTCCTCGCGGCTTACGGCATTATCGCTCTGCTCCCAAAGAAAGAAAACGGTAAGATCAAGCTCTTTGACATGCCTATGGATATGTGGTATTTCGGAGTACAGTTCGCTATCGCAGTACTTTGCCTCATGGGGTGCGGATTTATTTTTCTGCAAAGGAAAAAAGGCAAGCCTTTTATGAAAACGGCTGTCTGCATGACCGCTGCCGCCTGTACAGCTTGCACGCTTTCGGTCATAATCTACGGAGCTCAGACTCCCTCGAATGCGAAAAAATACGTCAAAGCTATGATAAAGGGCGAAAGCGGAGTCTACGAAAATGTCTCAGAGGACAATTTCTTCCGCGTGGATATGTCCGAAAATTATGACAACTACCCTATGGCTTGGGGACTTCCCTCACTGCGCTGCTTCCAGAGCGTTGTGGACTCCTCTATCATGGAATTCTACGATTCGATAGGCGTTGAACGAAACGTTGCATCACGTCCCGACACGTCTCATTACACGTTAAGAGGTCTCTGTTCGGTCAAATATTACTACGACCACAAGGAAAAGTACGATGACGACAAGCAGCCTAAAGAACCGCCGGCAGGCTTCCGGAAGGTTTCGGAGAACGAGGATTTCGACATCTATGAAAATGAGTTTTACATCGGAATGGGATTTCCGTATGACAAATGTGTTTCGGAGGAATTCGTTGAGGAAAAGTCCGATTCCAACCGAGAGCACATGCTCATAAAGGCGCTCGTTCTCAGCGATGAGCAGATAAAAAAATACAGCGACATCATTATTCCGGCGAGTCCGTCAGAAATGATGGCGCTTACAAAAAGTGATTACTTCAATCTCTGCCGTCAGAAGCAGAAGCAATGCTCCGAGAGCTTCACATTCGATTCATATGGCTTTGAATCGAAGATAACTCTTGATTCACCGAGACTTGTATTCTTCAGCGTTCCGTACAACAAGGGTTGGATCGCCGAGGTCAACGGCAAACCTGTGGAAGTTGAAAAGGTATCTTACGGATTCATGGCAGTCCGTGCCGAAGAGGGTGAAAATACGATAACGTTTCACTACAGAACCTACGGTCTTGCAGCAGGATCGGCGGTCTCCGCTTCGGGACTCATCCTGCTCATCATTTACCTTATCATCAGCCGCCGCAGAAAGCCCTCGGATACTGCTCCTCACACTCATTACTACGATTACCCGTCCACTGACACAATCAGTGCGAGCAAAAGCTACTGCCGCAGATTGTCGGACAAAGACTAAAGGAGGTCAGCTATGCACCTTAAAGAAAAAACGCTCACAAGCAAAATGATCTACGACGGACCCGTGTTTACCGTAAAAAGCGATACCGCCGAGCTTGAGGACGGAGCCTCTGCTCTTCGCGATGTAGTCTTCCACAACGGCGGTGTGTGCGTTATCCCTATCACCGAAAACAATGAGATCTACATCGTAAGGCAGTTCAGATACCCGTTCGCCGAGATAACTGTCGAAATTCCGGCAGGAAAGCTCAATAAGGGCGAGAGCCACTACGACTGCGGAAAGCGGGAGCTTCTCGAGGAAACAGGCTGCACCTGCTCCGAATACATCTACCTCGGATGCCTTTATCCCACTCCTGCATACGACACCGAGATCATCCATATCTATATGGCACGCGGTCTCACGCGCGGTTCACAGGAACTTGATGAAGATGAATTCCTTGATGTCGATACCGTCCCCCTCGAAAAAGCCGTTGAAATGGTCATGGACGGAACAATAAAGGATGCCAAAACGCAGATCGCCGTCCTTAAGGCGGCAAGAATTCTCGGGATATAAGAACTTGTTCCCATAGGATACTGCACCTGCTTTTTCGGCAAATTTTGCCGACTGCTACGTTGAAAAAGCTCACCATAC
>DHYN01000093.1:3083-18657 GCA_002414125.1 Ruminococcus sp. UBA5129
CCTTGCCCTCGTCAAAATTATGCTCGAAAATTCATGCACAAACCATATGAGAACAAGTTCTAAAAAAAGACCTGCACTTGACAGGTCTTGAAATATGGCTTATCAGTCTCCGTTATCCTCGGAAAGCTCAGCCTCAGCAACGGCAAGCTGCCTCTGATATTCATCAAGTATCGCCCTCTCAAACATCAGTCTTGCCGATGCTGAGATCGGGTGGACTATATCACGGAATACTCCGTTTTCGTCCTTGCGGCTCGGCATTGCCACAAAAATACGATCGTCTCCCTGCACTACCTTTATGTCGTGAACGGCAAACATTTCATCTACGGTGACGGATACGATCGCCCTTAATCTGCCGTCCGTCATAAGCTTTCTGATCTTGACATCTGTGATTTCCATATAATGACCTCCTTGTGTTCAAAGACAGACCTCTCTGTCTATGGATATTTTTACCTGAAACTGCGTAAAATATTCACAGCGATAATGTCTCTCAAAAAGTTATTATATACCTATTTTTTCCAAAATACAATATTTTTCATGAAAAGGTGAAGAAAATGAACTTAGACATCCTCAAAAATAAAAAACACATACATTTCATTGGCATCGGAGGCTCGGGAATGTACCCCTTGGCTCAGATTCTTAACTCAAAGGGCTATTATCTTACCGGCTCTGATAACAATGAGACCGAAACGCTTGATGCCGTAAGGAAAATGGGCATACCTGTTTTTGTCGGTCAGCGTGCAGAAAATATTGAGGGCGCCGACCTGATCGTGTTCTCCGCCGCTATCATGGCTGACAACCCCGAACTCGTTGCCGCAAGAGAAAGCGGAGTTCCCGTACTTGAAAGAAGCGAGCTGCTCGGCATTGTCACAAGCTGGTACGACAACGCCGTCTGTGTTTCCGGAACTCACGGAAAGACGACTACCACCTCTATGCTCACTCAGATATTCTGCACCGCAGACGTTGACCTCTCAGCATTTATCGGCGGAAAGCTCGACTGCATCGGCGGAAGCGGAAGAGCAGGTTCAAGCGATATCATGACCTGCGAGGCTTGCGAATTTGTTGATACATTTCTCAAGCTTTTCCCCGATATTTCGATAGTTCTGAATATTGATGCGGATCACCTCGACTATTTCAAAACTCTCGAAAATATCATAAAGTCGTTCCGCAAATTTTGCGAAAAGACCTCTAAATGCATCATCGTCAACGGCTCGGACGAAAATTCCATGAAAGCAGTTGATGGTATCGCCGATAAGGAGATCATTACTTTCGGAAAGGACTCCTCCTGCGATTACTATCCCGAAAATGTCCGCCACATAAACGGGCTGCTCACCGTTTACGATGCAATGCACAACGGCAAAAAAATGGGCGAGATAACGCTCCATGTCGCAGGTATCCACAATGTGCTCAATTCGCTTGCCGCTGTCGCTGCTGCCGACAGGCTCGGCGTTGATTTTGCCTCCGTGCAGAAGGGACTTTCCGAATTCAGAGGCGCTAAGAGACGTTTCGAGAAGCTCGGTGAGGTAAACGGTATCACCGTAGTCGACGACTATGCTCACCACCCCACCGAACTTGAGGCTACACTCAATTCCGCTATGGAAATGGGCTTTAAAAATGTCTGGGCAGTTTTCCAGCCGTTTACGTTCTCGCGCACGGCTATGCTTCTTGACGACTTCGCAAGAGTCCTCTCGATACCCGATCACACGGTTCTCACCGATATTTTCGGCTCCCGCGAAAAAAACACCTACGGTATTTTCACCCGTCATCTCGCCGAGAAGATACCAAGCTGTATATGGTTCCCACAGGACGAGACCGCTGAGTGGACTGATGAACGTAAGTACCTTAACTTCGATCAGATCTGCGACTACATCTGCGAAAATGCTTCCAAGGGAGACCTTGTTATTACACTGGGATGCGGAGATGCGTACAAAATCGCACGCAAGGTACTCAATAAGCTTGGCGCAGAATAATCGAAAGGAGTCGTCTTTATGCTGAAAGAAAAAGAACTTGAGGTGTTCAACTACATCAAAGGACGCCTCAGCAACGGTTATTCGCCGTCAGTGCGCGAGATAAAAGATGCTATGGGCTTTCGCTCGACCTCAACGGCTCACCGCTATATCGGCAAGCTCGTGGATGAAGGTCTGATCGAAAAGGACGGCAATCTCAACCGTACACTGCGCCTGCCGAACGGCGGAACTGCTTCCGTGCCTATCCTCGGTACGGTCACAGCCGGAATGCCTATAACAGCTTACGAGGATATACTCGGCTATGTCGGCTTTGAAACTGACGGGTGCAACGGTCAGGATCTGTTTGCTCTGAAGATACGCGGCGAAAGCATGATAAACGCAGGTATCCTCGACGGGGATGTGGTCATCGTCAAACGCGGCTGCTACGCCGAAAACGGCGACATCGTAGTCGCTTTCATAGACGGCGAGGATGCAACGGTCAAGACATTCTACAAGGAGGACGGTCACTTCCGCCTCCAACCCGAAAATGACTCGATGGAACCGATCATCCTCGATTATGTTGAGATCCTCGGAACTGTCATCGGTCTGAGACGTTATTATAAATAGTGCACGGAAAATATCGGTTTTTAAAACAAAAATTTTTCGACAAATTTTGCAAAAACCCTTTTCTAATCAAGGAAAATGTTGTATAATGTACAGTGGTATATTTTTGCAGATGTGTATTACCACATGAAAGGAACAATTGATATGCTTAATGATGTAAAGGTTGTTATATGCGGCAAGGAATACAAGCTCAGAACATCCGAGTCGCCAAATTATGTTTTCTCACTCGCAAGAGCACTCGAGGCTAAAATAAATGAGGCTTCGTCAAGCGGAGCTTCTCCGTACAGCGCTGCTATCATGGTGTCGCTGTCACTTCTCGACGATCTCAACAAGGCTAACCAGCACCTCGACAGCATCCGCGAACAGTCAAAGGAATACGTTGATGAAGCAGGACGTGCAAGGATCGAACACGATGCGGCTCTCAAGGAGATCGAAGTGCTCAAGTCAAAGGTGACTCAGCTCGAAAATCTCGTAAAGCTCAGGCAGCTCAAAGAGAGCATCGAATGAAACTCTCCCACCCCGAGATCCTCGCTCCGGCATCCAGCATGGAGTCGCTTGAAGCGGCTGTACGAGCCGGCGCGGATGCGGTCTATGTTGGCGGAAAGAAATTTTCCGCACGAAACGGCGCTGAAAATTTTTCCGATGACGAGCTTGCAAGCGCCGCCGACTACTGTCATCTGCGCGGTGTAAAGTTGTATCTTGCGGTAAATACGATCATATCGGACGATGAAACGGATGATTTCTGCCGATTCATAAAGGCAGCTTCTATGTACGGTATAGACGGTTTCATCGTTCAGGACTACGGCTGCGCACGCCTCATAAGAGAGTGCGTTCCTGATGCCGTACTGCACGCTTCAACTCAGATGACGGTGATGTCGCATTACGGCGCCAAGCTGCTCATGGATATGGGCTATGCGCGAGTTGTTCCCGCACGAGAACTTGATGAAAGAACGATCAAGGCGATTTGCGATACAGGCATCGAAACGGAAATATTCGTTCACGGTGCGCTTTGTATGTCAGTCTCTGGACAGTGCTATATGTCGGCGATGATCGGATCTCGTTCGGCTAACCGCGGATGCTGCGGACAAGCTTGCAGACTGCCGTTTTCGGCTGTCGGTAAGCAGGGTGTTTCCGCACTTTCACTGAAGGATCTGTCGCTGCTGCCGATTATTTCCCGTGCAAAAGAGATCGGCTGCGATTCCTTTAAGATAGAGGGACGCATGAAGCGCCCCGAATATACGGCATCGGCTGTTTCGGCTCTGCGCGGAGCTGTCAAGGGGGAAAAGCCTGACATGCTCACTCTGAGAAAAATTTTCTCGCGCAGCGGCTTCACCGACGGCTACTTCACAGGTGAACGACGTGATATGTTCGGTGTCCGCGAAAAGGAGGACGTTGCTGCGGCAAGGGACGTTTTCCCGAAAATACATGAGCTTTACCGCTTTGAGCGCAAGGCAAGAGTACTCGAAATAAAGGCAGTTATTAAGGCTGATGAGCCGTTTTCACTGACGGCAGTATGCGGAAATGTCACCGCATCCGTCACCGGCGATGTACCCGAAAAGGCTCTCAACCGTCCAACCGATCTCGATGCTCTTACAAAACAGCTCGGCAGGCTCGGCGACACGGTGTATACGCTCGGAAGCGTTGATGCTGTTATCGGCGAAGGTCTGATAGTTCCGTCAGGCAAGATCAATGAGCTCAGGCGCAGGCTCGTTGCCGAAACAGACAGGCTCATCATTGAATCGGAACGCCCGAAATACACGATAACAGAGTACACGCCCGAGCTCAGACCGTTCGGATCCAACGATCATGGCAAACTGCCGATAAGGGTAAGCTGCCGTACCGCGGATCACATTAAAGCCGCTTCCGATGCTGCCGAAATGCTCATCGTACCGACTGAGCTCGCGCTGAAAAACGGAGAACTGCTCACCGACAAGGAGCGCGTGATCGTCTCCCCTCCGCGATTTATTTCCGACTGCGAAAAGACCATTTCCGAACTGAAAAAGCTTCGCGATTCGGGATTTTCTCATTTGCTCTGCCACACTCCTGACACTATTGAAATGGGCAGAAGGCTCGGATATACGCTCCACGGCGGTTTAAGTCTGAATGTTTTTAACTCGATGAGTATACGCGCACTTGCGGAGCTTGGGCTTGCAGATGTCACTGCATCTATCGAGTGTACTGTGGCTCAGCTTGAACGTCTTGAACAGCCTGTTCCCGTGGGAGCAGTCATCGGCNNACGCTCATGCTCACGAGAAACTGTCCCATCAAAAACGAGATCGGCTGCTCCAATTGCACAGGAACGCTTACCGATCGAACAGGGCGTTCGTTCAAAGTACAGTGCAGCGGCGAATTCGTCGAAATACTCAACTCCGACATCCTTTTCATGGCTGACAGACTCCACGAGCTCAGCTCTGCGAGATTCGGCATAATTATGCTCAGCGATGAGAACGAATACTCGGCAAAACGCCTGATCGACGGTATCAAGCCGGATATGCCGATCACGCGAGGACTTTTCTACAGAGGTATCCGATATGAAACTTAAAATCAAAAAGCTCAGGGAAACTGCCCTTGTTCCGTCAAGAGCTACCTCCGGCAGCGCTGGCTTTGATCTTTGCGCATGCCTCGATTCTCCTGTGACGATAAAAAGCGGCGAGATACGTGTCATTCAAACAGGTATCTCCTGTGAACCCGACTGCTCGGATGCGGTTCTGCTCATATACCCCAGATCGGGACTCTCATCAAAATACGGAATTTCCCTAGCCAACTGCGTTGGAGTTGTTGACAGCGATTACCGCGGAGAGATCTGCGTTCCGCTCATCAATCACGGATGCGGAGATTTTATGGTGGAGCACGGTATGAGGATCGCTCAGCTCGTTATCGCTCCCGTTATCATACCCGAAATAGAGCTTGCCGACTCTATCGGCTCNNCCAGCGCGGATGCGGCGGTTTCGGCTCTACAGGCATCTAAGCTATTTTCATAACAAAGGAAAGGTGAAATACCATGAAAAGATTTTTACTAATGCTCCTGCTCCTCATAACAGCAATCGTTCTCGGAGGACTCTGCGGTATCGCGTGTGAAGGAGTCCCGTGGCTCGACTGGCTCTCCTATTCACAGGGATTTGCCTTTGAACCCGGAAAATTCATCAACATTGACGGCGTATTCTCACTGACCTTCGGAATCACCTTCTCACCGAATGTGGCTCAGCTTATCCTATGCCTCATTTCTCTCTTTGTGTATTACAAGCTCGCTCCAAAACTTTGCGGCGGTAAATAATTCCGTCTTTATTCGCAGCGGCTATACATATAATAGTTACATAAATTACAAGGAGCTTCATAAATGTTTACAAAAGATATTGGTATCGACTTAGGTACTGCAAACACACTCGTATATGTTCGCGGAAAGGGGATAGTCATCCGTGAACCGTCCGTTGTTGCCGTAAATACGCGCACTGACAAGTGCCGTTACGTTGGTAAGGAAGCAAAGGACGTAATCGGACGTACTCCCGGCTCGATCGTAGCCGTACGTCCTCTCAAGGACGGCGTTATCGCCAACTTCGACATTACAACTACTCTTCTTCAGGAGTTCATCAAAAAAGCACTCAGAGGTACTATCCTCACCAAAGCCAACGTGATCATTTGCATCCCATCGGGAGTAACAGCCGTTGAGAGACGCGCTGTACGCGAATCATGCCAAAAGGCAGGCGCTCACAACGTCCTTATTATCGAGGAGCCTATGGCGGCCGCTATCGGTGCAGGTCTGCCCACAAGCGAACCTACAGGCAGCATGATCGTAGACATCGGAGGCGGTACTGCTGAGGTTGCTGTGATCTCACTCGGAGGCATCGTTGCTTCACGCTCGGTACGCTGCGCAGGTGACGAATTCGACACCTCCATTATCAATTATATCAAGAAAAAATACAACCTTCTTATCGGAGAGCGTACCGCTGAAAGCATCAAGCTCGAGATCGGCTCTGCTTTTCCGAGCGAAAAGGAGGAAACTATGGAGATCAAGGGAAGAAACCTCCTGAACGGTCTCCCCGAGAATATTACTATCACATCCGCAGAAATACGAGATGCTCTCGTTGANNATCCGCTCTCGCGCGTTATCGAAGCTATCAAGGCAACTCTTGAGGATACTCCCCCCGAACTGGCTGCCGACATCATAGATCAGGGCATCACGCTCGCAGGCGGCGGTGCACTTCTGAGAGGTCTCGACAAGCTCATCAACCGTGAGACCGGTATGCCGGTCTATATCGCCGAATATCCGCTCGACTGCGTTGCCGAGGGTACGGGAAAGATCCTCGAGAGCATCGACAAGTATCAGGACGCTCTTACCGAAAACGTCAAGTATTACTAAGGAGGTCTCCGATGCGGGAATTCTTCAAAAGCGCCCGATTCAAGATCCTTATGGGATTTCTCGCCTTCCTTATCGGCATCATGGTCTTTGCCGTCACTAAGGGAGGCTACTCCGTTTCGGGAGCTTCTTTTATCAACACCATTACAATGCCTTTCAGAAAAGTATCAAACGGACTCAGCATGCGCATCGAGCATTCGCTCGACAAGCTCTCAAACGCTACCGAATACTACAACGAAAACCAGCGTCTCAAGCAGCAGATCGGTGAGCTCAACAAGCAGCTCACCGAATATGCAGCTCTCAAGGAGGAAAACGAGGAGCTTCGCAAATTCGTACTTATCAAGGAACAAAATCCGGATTACGTTATCTCTCAGCCCTGTGATATTCTCGGATATGTGACAAACGATCCGTTCAAATCATTCACTATCGACAAGGGTTCGAGTGACGGTATAAAGCCGAACTGCCCTGTGGTAACGGCTGAGGGTCTCATCGGAATCACCGTAGAGGTCTCGGAGCACGTTTCCACCGTGCGTACCATACTCTCACCCGACCTCTCCGTTGCGGCTGTTGCTTCGACATCAGGTTCGACCGATTACGGTATCATCGAGGGAGCTATCGTACAGTCCGGCAACGGTATGACAAGGCTCATCCACCTCGATATCGACAACGCTCTAAAAACGGGCGATCTTATGGTCACTACGGGTACAAGCGGACTCTTCCCCAAGGACTACCCGATCGGCACTGTACAAAGCGTAGGTCTCGACAGCAACGGTCTTTCTGCCTGCGCCGAAATAAAGCCGTGCGTTGACATCAACAAGCTCTCTACCGTCACTGTCATCCTCGACTTCACAGGCAAAAGGGAGGAAAAAGATGAGAATTAAGACCTCCCGTGAGAAAAGGATACTCATTTTCAAAACTACAATCAGGTGGATACTCTACTATATACTCATTTTCTTCGGGTATATATTCATGAACTCGGGAAGCCTCAAAAAACCGCTTGTGCTTATCCCTATGGCTATTTGCATCGCTGTGGACAACGATCGTCTTGCAAGTACTTTTACGGCAGCTGTCTGCGGATTTCTCATAGATATGAGCTGCGGCAAGCTCTTCGGATACAACGCAGTTATACTCGCCGCTTTCTGCATTCTTACCTCGCTCGTGTTCGAGTTTTACCTCAAAAACCGATTCATCAACGTCCTCATTGCGACTGCTGCTGCTTCGTTTGCTCAGGGCTGGCTCGATTACAAGTTCTACTACGAGATGTGGAAATATGATGATGTTACTATTATTTTTCGAACCTATACCATCCCTGTTTGGATATATACTGTCATCTCCTCGGTGTTCGTATTCCTGCTCTTCAAGCTCATAAACCACTTCCTTATGCCGAAAGAGCATCTTACGATCGAGGAAGTCATAAATAATGTTAAAAGATAGGGCAATATCGCACTGAGATCATGCGGTATTGCTCCAAGCACATATACGAAAGGAAAACAAATGAACAGCTTTGCCGATAATATTAAATCCATCGTTATCGTCCTGCTTGTACTGATGCTCGGCATCGCAGGCGCTATGCGGCTCATGGAGCTTCAGATCGTAGATGGTGACGATCAGACGGGAAATAACGGCGGAAAAGGTAACAACTCCGTTGTGTATACAAAAAATGTTACGGCTACCCGCGGCGAAATAACCGATTTCAGCGGAAACCTCATCGTCAGCAACACAGCCTGCAAAAATATCGTGCTCAGACGAGCTCTCTTTCCCGATGACAATGCCGAGGGAAACCGCATCCTTCTCGAGATAAACAACGAGCTCAAAAAGCGCGGCTACAACATCGAAACACATATCCCTATCTCAAAAACAAGACCTTATGTGTTCACCTCGGATGATACGGAGGAGCTTAAGTCCGACCTCAATCTCAATGTCTATGCAACTGCTGAAAACTGCATAGATAAGATAATCAGCGATTACAAGATCGACGATTCCTATACCGATGAGGAAAAGCGCATCATCGCAGGACTGAGATATGAGATGATCTATATGGACTTCGCCTACAGCAATGACCTTATCCTCGCAAAAGATGTCGATTCTGCAACCGTGATCGACATCAAGGAGCTGAGCAATATGCTCAAGGGTCTCGATGCCGTTGACGCCGCAACGAGATATATAGAACGCGGAGACATACTTCCGCATGAGATCGGTTCGGTAGGTCCTATATGGGCAGAAGAGTACGATGAGCTAAAAAATCAAGGCTACGCACTCAATGATACGGTAGGAAAAAGCGGTATCGAAAAAGCTATGGAAAAGGAACTCCGCGGACAGAACGGCTCAGAGAAGATCACCGTTGAAAACGGTCGAATAACAGATGTTAAAATAGTCAACGAAGCTCAGTCGGGCAGCACTGTCAAGCTCACTGTGAACGGTACATTCCAGATTGAGCTTCAAAAAATCCTCGACAACTTCATCACCAATTTCCCGTATATCAACACAAATCCTAAGCTAAAGGACGTAAACTGCGGAGCGATAGTCGTTCTCGATGCTAAGACAGGCGCTTTGAGAGGCGAAGCCTCTGCTCCGACTTATAATCTGCTCGACTACATCAACGACTACGATTCAGTCGCATCTCTCGACAACTCTCCGCTTGTCAACCGCGCTACAAAAGGTCTTTACAAGCCGGGCTCAACGTTCAAGACGATCACCGCAACTGCCGGTCTGAACGAAGGGATCGTTGACAGAAATACTACGTTCAAGTGTCTCAGACACATGGAATACCACGGAAGCCCGTATCACTGTACAGGAACTCACTTCGATATTTCTGTTACAAGAGCTATTCAGGTATCATGTAACATCTATTTCTACGAACTTTCGGCACGTCTCGGCATAGACAGGATCAATCAGTACGCTGAGCTTTACGGTCTCGGAAAGCACACAGGTCTTGAAACGGGCGATGCCGCAGGCTATCTTGCAAGTCCGGAAGCCTTTGCAGAGCGCAACGAGCCGTGGTATATCGGTTACGTTCTTCAGGCAGGTATCGGTAATATCGACTGCGGTATGACTCCCCTGCAAATGGCTTGCGTTGCGAATACTATTGCTAACGATGGCGTGCGCTACAAGCCTTATATCGTTGACAGCCTTATCGCTTACAACACTGATAACGTTACTTTCAAAACACAGCCGACTGTTGCTGAGACGATCACCCCCATCAATGACGAAGTATTTCAACTGATCGAGGACGGTATGATCGCCGCTTCGCATAATATGCCGGCAAGCCACTCGCTCTCCAACCTCGGATTTGATGTTGCGATCAAGACGGGTACTCCCCAAAAGGGTGACGGAGGTCAACAGGACTCGTTCTTCATCGGATATGCTCCGGCAGATAATCCGGAGATCGCTTTTGCAGGCGTCATTGAAGGCGGCGAGTATTCCAAATACATGATACGCGATATAATACTCGCATATCAGCGATGCTACGGACTCGCTGGCGTTGCTCCGACTGCTGTTCTCGAACCCGAGCAGACAACGGTTTCCCCGGAGACAGGTAGCTCTACCGATGTCACAACTGCTCCTGTTCCCTCTCAGACACAAACACAGGCAACTCAGACAACGCAGGCAGCTCCTGCTGAGGATCCAAAGCCTACGGAAGCTGCACCAACAGCTCATGAGGAAGCTACAATGCCTCCCGAGATCCCCGAAACGGATGTTCCTGTTGATAGTACAACTATAGGATAAGAAAAATACCCACATGCNNATCTCATGTGGGTATTTTGTTAAATGCATAATAACATATTAAACCTTATTTGCCTCGAAGATAGTATTTCCGCCGTTGCTCTTAGCAGCGTGCATTGCGTTATCCATCTTAAGGAGAAGCGAGTTAAGAGATGTGCACTCGCCTGCCGTATAGTGATATGCGCATCCGGAAACAGTTACCTGAACTGTTATATTATAGATAGTATAAGCGCTCGACATTACGACTGCGATCTTTTGAGTAATATCCATAGCCTGTGCCGGTGAGATATCTGACTTGAAAACGAAGCTGAATTCATCGCATGTGATATTGTAGATCTCAGCGTACTGAGAGAACTCTGCCTTCAGCTTTTCGGAAATGGTGGAAAGCAGCTCGTCACCGAAATCGCGTCCGTAGGTCTCATTATATGTACGGAAGTTGTCGATATCGAAATTGACGATATGGAAATTTTCCGTTTCGAGCCTTGAACTGAGATCCTCTTCGAGAGCGTAGCGGTTCTTGAGTCCTGTAAGGATGTTTGTAAATGCAACAGCCTTTGTCTTGCTGCGCGACTTGCTGAGCTTCTTTGATGTTTCCTCGATCTCGTCTGCTCTCTTCTTGAGCTCGAGAGCGGCACGCTTTGCAGCCTTATCCATTCTGATGAGCGAAATGATACCAACGACATAAATGAGGATGAGAAGAGCGATTACCAAAAGGAACGATTGAGCTGTTTTGAAGAAGATGTTGATTGTGTCCTCACGCTGCTGTTCAACCGCTGCGTCCATCTCCTTTGTAACTCTGTTCATGAGAGGACCAACCTCGGTATCATATGCCTTTGGAAGGCTCTCTGCGAACTGTTCAAGCAGCTCAGGAGATTCTTCGGCAAGCACATACTGACTCTGATATTTTTTCAGAAGAGCTCTGTATTCTTCGATATAAGAGCAAGCGTTATCGAAACGTTCCTTAATCTCAGGAGCGGGATTTGAGATCTTTGCAAAGTCCTCTTTAGCACTATCCACCTTAGCGAAGTAGTTCGTGACCTCTTTTACAGTATCGTCCATTTTGTAGGGGTCTGAAAGAAGCATAACGATCTCAGTATTTGTTTTAAAGATACTCGTCTGAACTTCCGTAATAGCAGCATACGATCTCTGCGCATCATAAAGTGACCATCCAACGAGTTGGAACGAAGCGATAACAACGATAGCATTAAGTATTGAGAGTAGTGTGTAGGTAAGCTTGACAATGAAATAGGCTCTTGAATTGTAGCCGTCAAGCTTTTCCTTTGTATTATTCTTTCTGAGAAGTGCCATAAAAATTATTCCTTTCCGTTATAGGTTTGAGTGTAACTTTGGATCGACTGATAAAAGCTATAGTGTATGAGAACAAACATTATACTATGCAAGCGATAACACAAAACGTTTTCGCCCTTTTCTCACATGTATCACAGCCTTTCATATAAAATAAGTGTTGAAATAAACATTTTTTGTTCAACCTCACTAATGATATTGTATCACTTATGCGCTTAACTGTCAAGCTTTTTTTAAAAAAAGATGCACAAATCTTCAAGTGTACGTTTTAGCACCATGCACAGCTATTAACTTTGTGTTCATAAAAAGGGGACAAGCTCTTCGTTTCATGATCCTTTTTTCAAGTGTTTTATGCAGTTTTTTGTCACCTTTCAAAATCCGTTTTATTCTATTTGAAAACATAACTTTATTCAATATGCACAAAAATACGAGGATTATTGTACATATTGTATATTGACTGTTGAGTTAAATTAGTGTATAATATAAAACATAAAGGCATTTTTGTATGCATAAAATGTCCCGATCTCAAATGGGGACTCAAGGAGGTCAATCAACCTATGACTGAAGCAAGATTTATAAAAACTGTCACATTCGGCGGCTACGATAAAGCCGGTGTTATCAAAGAGATCGAACACCTAAACAGAAAGATATACTCCCTCAGAAACGAACTTGAAGAATCCAAGATGCTCCTTGATGCCTATAAGAACGGTACTGTCGAACAGGAAGCATATGAGTCGATCCTCGCCGATGAGCGGGATAAGCTCACAAAAATACAGGCTCATAACGATATGCTGAGCGAAAAGCTTGAGGTTTGTGAAAACGAAAACAAACAGCTCACCGAAGAAAACGATGAGCTCAAAAAGGTCGTTATTGACCTGCGTTCAAAGCTTAAGGCTGCGGAGTCTCTGAACGAAGCGCTCAATTCCGAGAATGATGCCGCTGCACTCGGCAGCGTGTTCATCGAAGCACAGAAGTCGGCTTCAATGCTTGAGGAAGTTGCAAAAGCTAAATGCGCTGAGCTTGAGAAAAACGCCAAGGAGCTTGCAGTTTCGATAGTCGAGGATGCAAATATTGACGCTGAACAGGTAAAATATAAGGCAAATCAGTACGCTTCTGATACGATCACTGCCGCTAAAAATAATGCGGAGGAAATGAATACCGCTTCAATAAACCTCAGAGCTGTGGTTCTGAAAGAAGTAAATAAGCTCAAAAGCGAAATGGCTTCTATCCAGAATTTCATTCAAAGCTTCTACGGGAACAGCACTGACAGACTTTCTGTTATCTCGGAGATCCTCGTCAATACAGAGGATACGCTCGTTGAGGGCGGTATCCCCGAATACCGCGATCCAAAGCTCGTTGAGGCAGAGGTACTCGAAAAGCCCGTTACTCTCGCCGAAAAGTACGAGAGAGATGCTGCTGCCGAGGTGGAAAGCAAACAGAAAAAGCAGCAGAGTCTCGATAAACTAAAGCAGATGGCCGATCTTCTCGGAGGCAAAAAAAAGGACTCTGAGAACAAACCCGATAAGTCTGAAAAGACCGGTCAGAACAATAAAGCATCCACTCCAAAGGCTGAGAATGCTGAAAAGAAAAAAGGCAAGTTAGACCTCGCAGCTATCGCTGCAAAGGCAAAGAATATTGATAAGAAATAATAATTTCCATATGGATAAGGAGTGTTTCTCATGAGCCAAATAGTCACAGTAAATACTGATAAATGCGAAGGCTGTAATTCCTGTCTCAGAAGCTGCCCCGCACCCGAAGCAAACATTGTCAAAAAGCTCGACGACGGACGCTTCGTAATCGACATCAAGCCTGATAAGTGCATAGCCTGCGGTGAGTGCATCGGTGCTTGCAAGGCAGGCGCAAGAGATTACAAAGATGACATCGACTCATTCATGCCGCATATCAATACCAAAAAAGCGGTCATACTTGTGTCACCTGCTATCCAGTCTATCCTGCCGTCAAAATGGAAGGGCATCCTCGACTGGTTCACGCAGCAGGGCTGTATGGTGGTTGACATCTCGGTCGGCGCAGACATATGCACATGGGCTCATCTCAGAGCCGCCGATCAGGGCACTGTCGGCAAGGTAATATCCTCACAGTGCGCTTCTGTCGTAAAATACATAGAGTTATACAAGCCCAAGCTCGTGCAGAGCCTCTCTCCTATTCAGGATCCTGTCGGATGTGCTGCGATCTATGTAAGAAAGTATCTCAGACGTTCAAACCCGATCGTTGTTCTGTCACCATGTATCGCTATGAAGTTTGCTGCTGACGAAAATGATGATATTGACTATGTCATCACCATTAAGCGGCTTCTCGAATACTTCGACAAAAAGAAGATAAGCATTCCGGAAAATGATCCGAATGATTATGAATACAGCTTCAGCGAGCCGCAGGGTCAGCTCGGAACGATCTATTCGCGTCCCGGCGGTCTTGCAGAAAATATCTGGTCACATGTCCCCGATGCAAATATTTCATGCTCGGACGGTGTATACAGAGTATATCCCCAGCTTAATATCTACGCAAAAATGTCCGAGGCAAAGCAGCCCGAGATCTTTGACGTTCTTTCATGCGGGCATGGCTGCAATATGGGTCCGGCTTGCGGTAATAAAAACTCACTCTTTGATGTGATGGCTTCTATGAGAGCTATCGAAGCCGCTTCAAGAGGCCGTGTGAAGAAGAATACGGGTATTATCGGTCGTGGCGATGACAAGCTTTTCAAAAAATACGACGATGAGCTCAGTCTCGTTGATTTTATCAGAAATTACAAGCCCGCTATGCCGACATCTGCACCGGGTATCACTCAGCTTACCCCTATTTTTGAAGAAATGGGTCTTAACACCGAGGCTGAACGTTCCCGTGACTGCCGTGCGTGCGGATTCAATACATGCCGCGAAATGGCAACTGCTATCTACCGCGGACTCAATATTCCGGAAAACTGCATCAGGAATGTGAAGACTGCATCAAGCGGAATTGACAAAAAGACCGCTGACGAATGCCTTGAGCGCTCGGCTAAGATGACGGAAAGTATATCAAATATCAGTGACGGAATGAAGAATATCGGCGATACATCAGCCTCTATCAGCGAGAGGACGGCTACCGTCAAGGATTTACTCGAAAATGTTGTTGAGTTCTGCAACGACAATCCGACAATGGACAGTGACAGCGTTAGTCAGCTCATAAGCATTCTCGAAACAACAATCTCGGCACTTGGCGCTCTCGATGAAAATGTTGCCGCTGCTAACGAAAACTCCGACAGCATAATAAAAGCTATTGCTGATATCACCACATTTATTGATGACATTGAAAAGACTCTCGGCAAAACTGAGGAAAACAAAAAAAGCAACACTAAAAAATAAAAATTCGGCACAGTCGTTCCCATTAAAAGGATTCGGCTGTGCCTTTCTTTTGTATAATTTCATACTCATGCTCTCCTGTCAAATATACTTTCAGTTTGAGTTCCATAGCAATTGAAGCTTTGTTCGCGCGTTTATTCATTATCCGCATAATATTCCCTTAATACGACAAAACATCCTATTGATTTCGATGCTGAAAAGTTATATAATAGAATCATCGGATTCCGATGTGTAGAAGAAAAGAAAGAAACAAGCTCAAACGCCGTCCTGTT
>DHYN01000122.1 GCA_002414125.1 Ruminococcus sp. UBA5129
AGGCTTGACCGAAAACTTTTCAACAGGATTAATTGCAGCTTTATCCAAAAACGCAAATTCCGATTTATCTTAGTAACAATTATATATCAAAGTCATTACATTGCCAATAGAAATTCCATAGTTTTTTCTTATCACGTTCTTCCTGTACCCTTAGCGATAAAGGTGACTTCAAGGGTTTTCCAGCCGTCATCAAAATCGGCAGTGTCAACAATCTCCGACTTATATATGTCGTCTTGATCGTAAACATTTCCCTCTGCCGTATGAGCGTCCTTAGGAAGCTGAGATGCATATGAGTTGAAGATCGTAGCGCGCATCTCCTTATCGTCATTCGAGGAGGTATAGTTTTTAGCGATCATCGGGATCTCCTTGCCGTCGAGCACGATCTTGGTTATGTCCATTGAAATATCCGGATAGAGCGAAGCTCCGTCAACGAGTCTTACAGCAGCGAACTTAAGTCCCGTGATCTCGGCATCTCCGTCGATCTTACCTGTCGTCTTGTACTTATATCCCTTTGTATCAGCCGAGATCCTTACCGTATATTCGCCGTCACGGTCAACACGGACTGTCGTTGCGCCGTAAGCGAGCAAGCCGTCCTCAGCCTTACCCCAATACTGCTGCTGCCACTTGCCGTCTGAAACGATAAGGCACGCTTCACCGGGCTTTGCAGCCACGAGATCCTCGAGAACTACAGCAGGATCTTCATCGGGAGTACTTTCATTTACTATCGAGATCTCCTTGGAGGGATCTTTCTTGTCCTTACACGAAGCCAATGCTCCACACATCATAACTGCCGCCGCAAAGCAGGCGAAGACTCTCTTTCCGTCCATATCAATTACCTCTTTCCATAACGATATTATAGATATATAAATAATTTTACACGATTTCGTCTAAAGCTTCAATAAGCATTTTCACCAAAGTTATCACATTGGGATTTGTGCACTATTACTTTTCGTCATCAATTGGCTGCGGAACAACTTCTATCAGCAGCTTTTCGGCATTCTGCTCGTTCACACGCAGGACAGTCAGCTTGAACATTCCGCTCTCTGCCGTTTCGCCTGCCTCGGGAATATGCTCGAGGAGATCAGTAACCCAACCGCCTACCGAAGCGCATTCCGACTCAATCAGAGATCGCTCAAGACCGAGCTTTTCGATAAATTCGTCTATATCCGTATCGGCAGCTACCTCATAGCGGTTCTCGCCGACCCTGACAATATTCGTCACTATCTCATCGTCCTCATCGTATATCTCACCCACAAGCTCCTCGATGATGTCCTCAAGCGTAACGATACCCTTTGTACCGCCGTACTGATCGGTCACAACGGCAAGATGTACCTTGCAGCGCTGCATATAGCGAAGCGCTTGGCTTATCGGCTTGCTCTCGGCAATATGCGGAACCTCCTGAATGATCGGGTGAATATCGTCACCGCCGTCAAGAAGCAGTCTGAAAAACGATTTGTTCGTTATGATGCCGATGATGTTGTCCATGCTCTTTTCGTAGACAGGCAGTCTCGAGTACTGCTCCGAGCTGAAAAGCTTCTTGATCTCGTCGATCGTTGAGGTTATCTCGATGCCCACCACCTTGACACGCGGAATAAGTATCTTATCGACAGTGATGTCATCGAATTCCAGTGCACTCTTGACGAGATCGCTCTCCTGTTCCTCGATGACTCCCTGCTCCTCGATCTCGTCTATCATGTACTTAAGCTCATCCTCGGTCACACTCGGAGCGTTACTGTCTTCCTTGGAGATCAGGTTGGAAAGACGGTTGAATACCCAAACCGCAGGCTTGAACAACGTCACAAGCAGCGAGAGCGGTGCTGCAAACGCAAGGGCAAGCCTCTCCGCATTCTTCTTTGCGTAGGACTTCGGGAGCACCTCACAGAAGATAAGTACAAGCACAGTTATGACGACTGTCGAAACAGCCGCGCCGTTTTTCGGGAAGAGCTTTATGAACAGGAGCGTGCTGACTGACGATGAAGCTATATTGACGATGTTATTGCCGATGAGCACGGCAGTCAGAGCCTCATCAAAGCGTTCAGCGAGCTTAAGAGCCTTTGCCGCGCGTTTATTTCCCTGCGCAGCGTAATTTTTGAGTCTCAGCTTGTTCACGCTTGAATATGCAGTCTCGGTACTTGAAAAAAGCGCTGAGAAGATCATCATTGCGATAACGAGGAGTATTTTACCTATGTCTGAATTGTCCATACTGTTCCTTTCTTAATTTAGAAATAGTGCTGCCTATATTATAACCTATTTCAGCGATCATGTCAACACATGCTGTTGCCATAAAAATTACCACGGCGACAGCATTTACTTTTTGATGCAATATCGAGACAAAGACTTCGATAAACGTCCGGATATTAGATAAAAGTAAATACGGTTGCCATACTGCTGCAAAAAAATCAAAAAAAGCCTTGACAACGCTGTTCAAATATGGTACAATGTGTAAAGTGATTTTAGATTACACCTGTGAAACGGAGCTTCATTATGGCTAAGGAATTAAAATTTGTTCTGATGCTTGACTGCTACGGCGAGCTTCTCACCGAGCATCAGCGGAATATAATGGAGCTTTATTACTGCGAGGACCTCTCCCTTTCGGAGATCGGGAATCCGCTCGGCATTACACGTCAGGCTGTCTGCACGCTTATCAAGCGCACCGAGGCTATCCTCCTCAACTATGAGGCAAAGCTTGGATTTGCTCGAAAAATCGTCAGGATGAAGGAGTGCTTTGCCAACATAAGCGCCGCTGCCGACTCAATAACGGACGATGAGCTGCGAGACAGGATAAGGTCTGAGATCAATAAGGGTATCAAAATACTCTGAGACGCAAAGTCTTGAAATATATTTTGAAAGGGAGTGCTCAGCATGGCATTTGAAGGTCTTTCGGATAAACTCAATACCGTCTTTAAAAAGCTCAGATCACGAGGAAAGCTCACCGAAAGCGACGTCAAGGAGGCTATGCGTGAGGTAAGACTGGCTCTGCTTGAAGCCGATGTCAGCTACAAGGTCGTTAAGGACTTTGTTGCTAAAGTCACCGAGCGTGCAGTCGGCGAAGAGGTGCTCACAAGCCTCACTCCTGCTCAGCAGGTCATAAAGATAGTTAACGAGGAGCTCTGTTCACTCATGGGCAGAAGCAACTCTCGCATAAATTTCGCTTCAAAGCCGCCTACGGTCATTATGATGTGCGGACTTCAGGGTTCGGGTAAGACGACTCATTCGGCTAAGCTCGCTAAGCTGCTGAAAAAAGAGGGACACCGTCCGATGCTCGCCGCCTGTGATATTTACCGTCCTGCTGCTATCAATCAGCTTCAGGTAGTCGGTGCAAAGGCTGATGTAAAGGTCTTTGAAATGGGTCAGATCAGTCCGCTGACTATCGCAAAGCAGGCGCTCGCTTACGCTAAGGACTACGGTCACGATATTCTTATCCTCGATACCGCAGGTCGTCTCCATGTTGATGAGGCGCTCATGCAGGAGCTTAAGGACATTAAGGAGATCACAGAGCCGGATGAGATCATGCTCGTTGTGGATGCTATGACCGGTCAGGATGCCGTAAACGTTGCAAAGGCTTTTGACGATGCTGTAGGCATCACAAGCGTGCTCATGTCCAAGCTCGACTCTGATACAAGAGGCGGTGCGGCTCTCTCGGTACTCTCAGTTACGGGTAAACCGATCAAGTATGTCGGCATGGGTGAAAAGCTTGACGATTTCGAGCAGTTCCATCCGGAGCGTATGGCTTCGAGGATACTTGGAATGGGCGATGTGCTCACACTCATCGAAAAGGCTGAAAATGTGATGTCCCAAAAGGATGCCGAAAAGCTTACCAAGAAATTTAAGGAAAATAAGTTCGATATGGACGACCTGCTCGATCAGATGAAGCAGATCAGAAAGCTCGGTTCACTTAAATCCATCCTCGGAATGCTCCCCGGTGCAGGCGCTATCAAGGACGCTGACATCGACGAGACCCAGATAAACCGCATCGAAGCTATCATCACTTCGATGACAAAGGCTGAGCGTGCTAAGCCGTCGATCATCAACCCGTCACGCAAAAGGCGTATCGCAAGCGGTTCGGGAACTAAAGTTGAGGATGTCAACAGACTTCTTAAGCAGTTCGACCAGATGCAGTCGATGATGAAGAAGTTCACAGGCAAGGGCAGTAAAATGAACCTCAGAAAGGCTCGAAAGCAGCTCGCAGGCATGAACTTCGACAAGATGTCAGGCAAGGGCGGAGGAAATCTTCCCACACTTTAAGCTTTCAATGCGGTCTCCCGCCGCTTGAATATATGATCTTATTTGGAGGTGAAACAAATGGCAGTAAAAATCAGACTCAGAAGAATGGGCGCTAAGAAGGCTCCTTTCTATCGTATTGTTGTTGCTGATTCAAGATACCCCAGAGATGGACGCTTCATTGAGGAGCTGGGTTACTACGATCCCACAAAGGAGCCTTCACTCGTAAAGGTTGACGATGAGAAGGTAAAGCGTCGGGGGCAACGTGCAGGTGATATACGATCACGCCTCGGTGACTAAAGGCGGTTCGATCTGCCCCTCGCAAGGGGGTGAGCAAAGTATGAGCGTTATGGAAGTTCTTACATTAATACTTGTTAAAACTATAGTAAACGACATAAAAATTTTCACATAGACCGCTTGCAGATGCTGCGCTTTTTGCAGCTGTGAGCGGGATATGTATGAAAATTTATGCCGTTTACTATAAGTAAGTTTGATAGCGTATAGACGAACTTTCGCAAAAACGTCTTTGCACAGCCGAAAAAGCGCGGATAAAACCTCGCCCGAAACGTCATGGCGAACGTTACTTTTGCGGCTTGTCAAACCATTTTTTGTGAGTGTGAATGACTCCGCCCTCACTTATACTGTTAATATTATACTACATCTTTTCCATTTTTTCAAGGGCTGTTTGTGATTTTCACAAATGTTTACTATGTGTTAATATTCCAAATCATATAAGTTCATATTTAAAGAAAATTATTATTTACATTCTATAAAAACGGCGGTGCAATATTGGTATATTTGATAGCACGCGCCCTGCGATATCGGCGGTATCTTCGGGAAGTCCGACGCCAAATAATGATTTGTGGATAATATATAATAAATGGGTAAAAAGCTTTTAAAAGCTGTTGGAAAAATTGATTGACAATATTTTGACGAACTGGTATAATGTTAATATGGGCAGCATAGCACGACAATCGTGCAGCGCTGTCAGAGGGAAAATTCGCAAGCGCGCTGCACCGTGCAGTGCGCCCGATAAGACATACCTGCCCG
>DHYN01000077.1:0-5218 GCA_002414125.1 Ruminococcus sp. UBA5129
GATTTAAGGCAATACCGCACAAAGCTTATGCGGTGCTGCCGCAGTAACAAAATATTACAGCTAAAGAGGTAGAGTCTGATGAAAAATAAAAAGACAGCCGCATTTCTGATGAGCCTGCTCATCTGCGCATCATCGTCATTCGCAGCGGCACCTGCGGTATTTGCCGCGATAGATGATGACGAAACTGTTTCGATCGAGTCTCCTGATGCGGACAAGGATGGAGAAGAAGAGCCCGAGGAGAAGTTCTGGGGAAATTTTTCCTATACCGTAACCGAGGAGAATACCGTCTCCATAAGCTTTTATAAGGGAGAGGATAAGGAGATCACGATCCCGGAGGAGATCGACGGAATGCAGGTCTGCGAGATCGCCGACAATGCTTTCGTCCAGAACCACTGGGTCGAGAAAATCACGATCCCTAAGACAATAACGTATATCTCAACGTTCAATCCGTTTATCGCTGCCGATATGCTCAGTGAGATCATCGTTGACAGCGATAACGAAAACTACATATCCGAGGACGGCATACTCTACAGCAAGGACAAAACAGAGCTTATTGCTTACCCTATCGGCAGGGACGGCAGCTCGTTCACCGTTCCCGAGGGAGTCACAAAGCTTGGTGCATCGGCATTCGCATGCTCAAAAAAGCTCAGCGATTTCAAGCTGCCCTCATCGCTGAAGGAAACTGATCACCATACATTTTCGATGTGCTATGAGCTTGAGTCGATCGACCTTTCGACCACAAGCCTTGAGACGATCGGAATTATGGATTTCTATGACTGCTCAAAGCTCAAGGATGTAAAGTTACCGAAAACCCTTACAAAGATCGACGGCGCTGCCTTTGCAAGCTGTGTTTCACTCGAGAATATCGAGCTTCCTGACGGGCTCACCTCGGTCGGACAGAACGCCTTTGCAGATACGGCAATGATGAAGGTTGTTGTCCCCGAGAGCGTATACGAGATCGGATACTGCGCATTCGGATATTCTAAGAATCTCACCCCGATAAGCGGCTTTGTCATCGTAGGCGTAAAGGGTTCGTGGGCACAGAGATATGCTTCCGATTACGACAGCGAATACGACTACAAGAACGATTTTGAGTTCCGCACCATAGAACAGGAGGAGGAGTACAAGGAGTTCGAGAAGCTTGGCGTTGTCACCGAAGGCAATTTTGCGTATGCAATTATTGACGGAAACGCATCTGTAGTCAGATACCTCGGTACGGAGAACAATATCGTGATACCCTCGGTGCTCGGGGAAGCACAGGTCACAAGTTTGTATAAATCGGCATTTTCCGGCTGTACGGCTGTCAGCATTACCGTTCCGGAGTCAATTACTCAGATCGGTGAAAAGGCTTTTGCAGGCTGTTCCAACCTCGTTGAGCTGAACCTTAAGCAGAATGTTGAAAGCATCGGCGCAGAGGCTTTCTGCGATTGTATCTCAGTTGAAAAGATAACTATCGGAGGTGCGTGCAAGGAGATCGGTGAAAGCGCGTTCTACGGCTGTTTATCCCTCACCGAGATCGCTGTCGGCGAGGGCGAGGGAGGCGATCTCAGCTCTAAGGACGGCGTTCTTTACAATAAGGACGGCTCGGTGCTCATCGCCTATCCGGCAGGCAAAGCAGACAGCAAATTCACCGTTCCAAAGGGTGTTAAGGAGATCAGACCGTTCGCATTCGTGCTCGCTGTAAACCTCAAGGAGGTCGCGCTCACGGACGTTGAGACCCTCGGAGCCTGCGCTTTCGAGAACTGCGATCTGCTTAGCAGGGTCAAGCTCTCCAAGAACCTCAGCAGTGTCGGAAACTACGCGTTCTACGGATGTACTAAGCTTGAGGGCATCCGCTTATATGACAATATCAGCGATATTGGAAATATGGCGTTCGGCTTCAAGTATAACGAAAACTACGAAACGGAGATCGAGGAATATGCCGAGGCTGTAGAGAATGAGGATACCGATGTCAATGAGCCCGAGGAGGATGCTCCCATCGAGGGATTTAAGATATATGCCTCAAAGGATAACACTCTTGTCGCCGATTACTGCACACATTACGGCATAGAGCTTGTTACGGGAACTACTTCCCTGTTCGGACTCAACATAGACAATGCCCTGTTCTACGGAATCTTCGGTGTGCTCGGAGCAGTTATACTTGCTTTTATCGGTATAATTACGGGCAAGTCGATAAAGAAGAAAAAAGCTTCCGGAAGCTCATCTGATAAAAAGGCTTCCGCAGAAGAAACAACATCCATAGAAGGAGATAAGACCGAAAATGAAAATGAATAAAATTCTCTCGCTCACGGCATCTGCTGTTATCTCTGCATCGCTTCTTGTATTCCCGACAGCCTCCGCAGAGCTTACGGCAGGCAACGGCATTGACCTTACAGACGGCATCTTCAAGTACGAGTTAAGCGACAAGAACGAATATACTATTATCGGATGCAGTGCCGAGGCAACGTTTACCAGCATACCGAGCGTTGTCAACGGCTACCCCGTAACGGCTATCGGCGAGCAGGCATTCGCAGGCTGTTCTTTCGTGACCGAGCTTACAATCCCGAGCACTGTAAAAGAGATCGGCGACTATGCTTTCACTTGTTGCACGGGTATCAAGACTCTTAATGTGAACGCTAAGATCACGGAGCTTCCAGAGGGTGTTTTCAGCGCATGTACTTCACTCACAGAGATCACTCTGCCGGATTCTCTTACCACTATCGGTAAGGGCGCTTTCTTCGACTGCGAGGCTCTTGAGACATTTGTCATTCCAGACAGTGTAACAAAGGTCGATGAGTACGCTTTCCAGCGCTGCTATGCACTTAAGGATGTTGTGATCCACTCTAATGTGGATACCTTTGAGGCATCGGCACTCCTTGAATGCCCTGCTCTCGAAACTATTCAAGCGGACAATAACCCAAACTTTTCCTCAAAGGACGGTATCCTCTATAATAAAGATGAAACAGCTATCATACATGCGACTCCCAAGAGCGTTTCGGGAGCTCTCACCATAAAGGACGGAGTTCAGGAGATCGGAGCAGGCGCTTTCGGCTACTGCACTGAGATCACGGACTTGTTCTTTCCGCAGTCGTTAAGGTATATCGGCGACAGCGCATTCTCGTTCTGTACAGGTCTCAAAAGCATTGATTTCGCAGAGGGTCTCACCGAGATCGACATTTCGGCATTCGCTTCATGTACGGCGCTCACATCGGTTTCGCTCCCGACAACACTCGAGAAGCTGAATGACGGTGCATTTTATGACTGCGCTTACCTTGAGAGAGTCATCATGTGCGAGGGTGTAAAGAGCATCGGTCAGGCGGCATTTCTCAACTGTCCGCAGCTCAAAAAAATCATAGTTCCCAAGAGCGTTGAGACGGTCGGTGATGTGGCATTCGGTCTCTTCTCGGATAAGCAGACCGCAAAGCCAAAGGTAGTGGACGGCTTCTCCATGAGCGTGTATTCCGGCTCGGCAGCGCTCAAGTACGCAAAGGATAACTCGGTCAACTATACGGTAGTTGACAGGAGCATCGCTAAAATGGCTTTCATCATCGTAGCTATCGGCTTCGGAGCTGCTGCGATCGTTTTCGCAGGCGTTCTCATGAAGCGCGGAAGTAAGAAGAAGTCGGCTCAGCAGGTGGCTGAGGAGGAAGAGAATTACGAATCCATCCTCACTGCTGACGCAAGCGATAGCGACGATGATGCTGACGATGATGAAGAAAATGAAGATGATGAGGATGACGATGAGGAGGATGAGGAATGAGTGACGCAAAAAAACTCGCAGCCGAAAAAGCCGAGAGGATAGTTTCCGCTATTGACGCGCTCTTTGAGGACGGCTCACAGGAGAATTTTGAAAGCGTGATAAGCGCGCTCAGCGATGCATCGTTCTTTCTTCCGACTGTCGTAAATGTATCTAACAGAGACATTGCAAAGCTTAGAAGCGGTGCAAAGGTAAATAAATACAGAATGAATACAAAAGACCCGATGAAGTTCGAGCCTGCATACCTCCGTGACGAAAGCGGCGACATGTTCATCCCGATCTTCTCCGATCAGACGCAGATACCGCAGCGTGACCGAGGCAGATTCACATATATCTCGATAAAATTCGTTGATGTCTGCACAATGGCAAAGCACAATCGCAATGTACACAGTATTATTGTAAACCCTTTTACAAAGGGGTTCAAGGTGACCGACTCTATCATTCAGAAGTACGGTCAGTCCGAGGAGGGGCAGAAGCTCAACCGCGGATTTGTTTCCGAGCTTAAGGCTGCCGCCGATGAGGCTTCACCGATAATCGAGACTGCCGCTGCTTATTTCAAGGCTCAGCCGACTGTCAGTGCCGCATATATCTGCGAGATGCTCCGAAACGGCGAGAGGTGCTACGTTATCACCGCGGAGACAACGCTTCCCGACCCGAAAGAGCTTTACTCGGCTCTTTTTGCAAGGGTCAAGGATATTCCTCAGAACGGTATGAGGATTCACTTCTCACCGTTTGAGATGCTCGGTGAAAGGCTTAAGGAAGCTGATATAGCGCCTTTCTATACGAAATGATAATACGGCGAGTATAACCCTCTTGATGTATAATTTTAATTAAGATAAATTGGAATTTTGTGTTTTAGTTAAGAACAAAGAAAAGAGGTAAGATAATATGTCAGATAATTACATAAAGCCAAATAAGCAGGATTTAGACAAGGTTGTAGTTCCAGAAAATACAGAATTTTATGAAGAAATGGACTTGATTTTACACTTAGCAAAGAAGTATCCTGAAAACATCTGGCTTGAACTTAATTTTCCAACTTCAAAATCAAAGATAGACGAATTTGAAAATAAGAATAATATTAAACTTACAGACGAGTTAAGAGCTTTATATATGTTTGCAGATGGATTCTCTGTTTCATCTGGTAATCTTGATATTCTTGAACTTGATCAGGTTGAAAAATCTCTTGATACCGAATGGGAATGGGGAGATACCAAGCATTATGTCCTTCTTGGTGACATGATTGGCGATGGTGAAGAGATTTTTCTGGATCTTGACAGTGGCAAAATTATATCATATGATCATGGTGAAGAAGGAGAATTTGATAGTATTGCTACGTTGCTCAGTGATATTATTTTTACATTCATAGATGGTGAAGTTGAAGACGAAAAATTAAATGAATATCTTGGTGATTGGGAAGAAGTAATAACTTAAAGAATAATTATACTTACCGTTAATAGACAACAAATTCTGATTTATGCGAAT
>DHYN01000077.1:5226-5354 GCA_002414125.1 Ruminococcus sp. UBA5129
AAACTACTTTCGGGCTTTACTTATATATGCATTATTTCTTCTTTTTCTTTTTGTTATTCTTGGACTTGCTCTTTTGCTGTACAGGTTTCTTTTCCTGTTCGGGAGTCGTCTCCTCGGGTTCGGTAGTT
>DHYN01000077.1:5379-20895 GCA_002414125.1 Ruminococcus sp. UBA5129
GGGAGTTGTTTCCTCCACGGGTTCGGAAGCGATCTCTTCGGCTGAAGCGTTCACTTCGACAGGGGCAGAAGCTTTTTTGTTTTCTCTGCGGTCACTGCGAAGCTTTGCGAGAGCAATGACCATTTTGTTGTTCCTGCGGTCATAGCGGAAGATCAGCACGATCGCAGCGATGCCGAGAAGAAGGAGTATCATTCCGAAAACGAATCCCGGCGGAGTATAGGTCATTGTAACGGTATGCTCACCGGGGGTCAGCTCAACGCCGATGAGAGCATTGAGCACCTCGATATGCTCCACTTTCTTGCCATCTACCTTTACGGTCCAGCCGGGCTCGTACGGGATAGATGTCATCATTATCTGATCGCTGCCTGCGGTGATAGTGCCTGTAAGACTGCGTTCGGAGCACTTATCGGGGTCGAGCTGCCACGGATTCTGCTGAAGCTGCCGGATATCCTTCTTGAATGCATCGTAGTTGAAGTGGTAGAAAAGGAAGTCCTTGATGATCGTGAACTTGTCCTTGGACTTGCCTGTTTTGTCCTCCTTTAGTGTGAGTCGTACCTCGATATCCGTGCCTGTCGGATATGAGCCGATCCTGAGCGCGTTGTAGTTATCGCCCTCAAAGTACTTGTTTTCGCCGAGCGCCTTATGGTTTATAAAGTTGCCGTTTTCGTCTTTTTCCGTTGAGATCCAGAGGTTCACCTCTTTCTGGAAGAGGGTCTTGAGGTACATGAAGATCTCATCGTTTGATTGAGCGGTGATGTGGAGACGAATAGTGGGGTCTTTACCGCTGCCGTCTTCAATGAACTTCTTCTGATTTGAGCCATACGGTTCTTCGTTGACGTTTGCAAGCTGGTAGGACACCTCGATCGGCGTGTAGTACTCGGCATTTCCGTCAAAGGTAACATAGCCCTTGTCGTCTGCCACGAACACGGTCTGACCTGTGAGAGTGCTGAGGAACATATTCTGGCTGTTGAATGGATTGTCGGCTCCGAGGTGGTCGAGGCGCTTTATGTCTGAGCTTGCCATGTAGCCTATCGACAGCGCATCGGGATTCTCATAGACATGGTAGGTCGAGGGCTTATCGTCCTTGCCGACATAATCCATGGTGAATATCTTTTGGTAATTGGGGTTGAGACGTATTTCCGACTTGCCGATCGAGGGGTCGTGGACTACATATCTGATGCCCATGAGCGAATCGGCGAGAGATGAGTTTCCGTCATATCTTGTGACATAGCTTCTCTTAGCGTAGCCGAGCGTTTGGATGAAGCTGAGTATTTTTGTATTCATCACGGAGCTTGAGTGCGAGATCCCCTTGAGCCCGTAGCCGAGGTTGTCGTTTATGGCACGGAAAAAGGTTTTTTCAGAGCGGAAGATCACGTTGTTGCCGTTCTTGTCTCTGTCGTAGTCCTCGATAGCGTTCGTGACGTTGATTCCTTCGGCGATGACGTTCTGGTAGGAGCTTTTCTTGGAGTAGATGATCTCCCAGTCAGCCTTGTGTATCGTGTCGTAGGCGTTTATGCCCAGCTCGGCAAGCGTTACCACGGCGATGACCGCGGTGAGGATATGCTTTGTGGAGTTCTTCTTTGCGCGGCTGTAAATATATATTATAATGAGGAAGAATACTATGAGCAGGCTGCCGAATAAGATAGTTCCGAAGGAGAACTGCGTAACATCTTCATTATTGACCTTATGCGTTGCAGTATTGGGGAATATTCCGACATACTTGAAGTCCTTTGGAGTATACTTGAACGTATCGAGAAGCGCGGTGAATAATAGTATGACTGCGAGGAAGCCTGCACCGATATAGCCTGCTGTCTTTGCATTGAGCTTGTAGCCGTCAAGTTTGCAGAAGCACTCCGCGCCCAGTGTAAGGAGCACGAATGAAACGATGAACGAGTATCTGTACGGGAGCCAGTTCGGAACCTGTCCGCCGTGCCAAAGCATATCAACGGGCTTGATGTACATGCTTCCGATGAGTATCACAAGCAGGAAAGCGCATCCGATCTTTTTGTTTCTGCCGATCTTCTTGTTCATGAAGAAAAGCGGTGCGAGCACGAGTGCGAAAACTCCGCAGTATACCTCCGGCATACCTTGAACGTTTACTGAATAGTACTGGTTCGGGAGGAATGTCGGCACGAGTTCGATAAGCGAGAATTGTGTTTTGAAGCTGTAATCGGGCTTCGAGAAGTTGAACTTTCCAAGCGAAAGTGCGTTGTATACAGGCAGAAGCATGAATGCGCTGCACATCAGGACTATTATAGTCGAGAGGACGATCCTTTTGAATGCATCAACACGGTCGGAGGAGTGCTTGAATTTCTTATCCGTACCGAAATAGAGATAATAGAAGAAGTATACCGCCGTGAAGATCGCGATCATGAAGCCGATGTAGAAATTCGCAACAAACATGAGCGAGAGCGGTATTATGTAGTTGAGCTTTCTGCCGTCGTCAACAAGGTATTCGATTCCAAGCACGATCAGAGGAAGAAGTATGAGTCCGTCAAGCCACATCGGGTCGATCGTCTGGATGACGGAGTAGCTCATGAGGGCATACATCGTTGAGAAGATTACCGAGTGCAGTGGCTTTACACCTTTGGACTTCTGCAAATAATAGCAGAACGTCACACCCGATGAACCGATCTTGCAAAGCTGCATAGCCATCATTCCTTCAAGGATGAGAGTCCTCGGGAGCAGCATGATGATAAGCGAGAACGGACTCGCGAGGTAATAGCCGATGATACCCATGAATCCGCCCGACAGGTTTCGGCTCCAACTGTAGAAGAGACTTCCGTCGCCCCACAGGGCATCGCGTGCCGCCTCAAAGTAGTATATGTACTGCGCGTTGAGGTCGAGCACAAGAACGGAATTGTTTCCGAACGGGAACACCTTGAACAGCGCATATACGATAAATTCGGTAAGTGCAGGTACAAAGAACGCGATGAGGTATATCCACCACGGGCACTTTGCTGCAAGCTGCGCTGCACGGGTTTCAAGCGCATTGTCAGGCTTTAGCGTTGCCTGAGATCTTTTTTTCTTAGCCAATTTTGTTCCTCCTTGGTAAAGGCGGTGAGCCGCCAAAAATTGCATACAAAAACATTATACTATATAAATATGATTTTTGCAAGTGGTTCAACGAAATTTTGCACGGCAACGGATTTATCTCTTGGCAAAAAATACGAAAGAAAAGACTACGATAACGTCTTGGTATTACATAAAAAAGTAAATGCTTTGCCGCGTTTACGAGACTTCTCGTCTCGCGCTATCCGCTCACTTTGTTAATACAAAGCGATGCAAAAAACTTTTCTGCAAGGAAGAGGTTTGCACAACCTAACTAATTGACAGAAAATTTTGCTAAATGCCAAATAACCACTTGTTTTTTTGCGGAAAATTGTGTATAATAAAATAAATATACCCGAAAAATAAGGAGGCTTTTATTATGCCTACACCCCATAACAGTGCAAATAAAGGCGATATTGCCAAGACCGTTCTCATGCCGGGAGATCCGCTGAGAGCTCAGTTTATCGCCGAAAACTACCTCACCGACACGACCTGCTACAACAAGGTCAGGGGAATGCTCGGCTTCACGGGACTCTACAAGGGTCAGCGTATATCCGTTCAGGGAAGCGGAATGGGTATCCCCTCTATCGGCATCTATTCTTGGGAGCTTTTCAACGAATACGACGTCGAGAATATAATCCGTGTGGGTACGGCAGGAGCTATTGCCGATAACGTGGAGCTCCGCGATGTGGTGATAGCGCTCAGCGCAAGTACCAATTCCGCCTATGCATCGCAGTTCGGACTTCCCGGAACATACGCTCCGACTGCTTCGTGGAAGCTCATTAGCGCAGCCGCAGAGGCTGCATCAATGAAGGACTGCACATGCCATATGGGCAATATCTTCTCAAGCGATACATTTTACGATGACTCCTCAAGTCTCGAAAAATGGCAGAAAATGGGAGTGCTTGCCGTTGAAATGGAGTCGGCAGCGCTCTATATGAACGCCGCGAGAGCAGGCAAGAATGCCCTCTGCATCCTGACAGTGTCCGACTGTCCGCTCAGAGGTCTTGCTACGACCGCCGAGGAGAGGCAGTCCACGTTTCTCGATATGATGGAGATCGCGCTCGAGACCGCCATTAACGCCGAGACCGCATAATGAAAAGAACATTTCGATCTGCCCTGCTTTTTCTGAGGTCGTTTCCGACAGTGATACTGTTTGAACTGATCTTCAAGCTGATGCTGACTTCGATCGGTGCTCCGCTGTTTTCAATACTGCTTGAAATCGCGATGAAGCGCTCCAAGATAAGCTACCTTACAACGGACAACATCGGCAGGCTTCTGAAAAGTCCGTTCACATGGCTCATACTTATCTTGATGTTGTTTGTGCTGTCGGTGTTGTCTATTACTGAGCTGTCGGGACTTGTCGGGTGCTATGCGTGCAAGCTGCAAAAGAAAAAGATCACTCCGGCAGGAATGGTAGTCACAGGTCTCAGGGCTTTTGCTAAGGCTTTCCGCGGCGCAGGTGCAATGAAGTTTGCGTGCTTCATGCTCGTAGTACCCATCGCACAGCTTACCCTCACATCGGGAGTTTTCCTCACACCGTTTATTCCTCTTATGAGGCGTGCTATAAGCACCGCAAATCACCGTATACTGCTGACTGTGGCTATAATGGCGCTTGAGGCTGTCATCCTGTTCATGCTCGCGAGCCGGAGCTACAGTATACATTTTCTCGTTCTCACCGAAAAAAAGTACAGCGACTGCATAAAAAACAGCCGAAAAGCTCTCAAGGGAAAGAAGCTGTACATGGCTTTTGAGCTGCTTCTTCTGAGCATTTTTCTTGCTGTTATGACGGCAGCCGCAACACTTGCGGTAGGATTCGTGGTAATGCTGTTCATCAAGGGCTTTTCACGTCCGGAGGCGGCATTCATGTCGGCTCTCAAGGTGCTCGGATATGCTTGGCAGATATTCACGATAATCTCGGTGATGATCTCTGCTCCTATGGTCATATGCTTCCTGACTGTCGGATTTGTGGACAATGTGAAGTACAGTGAGAAGCTGAGTCTGCCCGAGTCGGATGAATTGAAGCTGCCGACTGCCGTGAGAGCCTTCTCTGCGGCGGCTCTCATTGGAGTGGGAGTATTCCTCAACTTTTCGTATATCAAAGAGCTGTACCGCGGAAATGTCCGATTTGCTATCCTCAGCAAGCCTCAGATCTCGGCGCACAGGGGATTTTNNTCGGCGGCAGCTCCCGAGAACACGCGCTATGCCTTTGAGGAGGCTATTCGTGTAGGCGCTGACTATATCGAGCTTGATGTCCAGCAGTCTGCGGACGGCGAGATCGTAGTTATCCATGACGATAAGCTCGACCGCACTACTGACGGCAAGGGCAAGGTCATAAACTACACCTATGAGGAACTTCAGCAGTTTAGCTGCGGAAAGTGGTTCGGCAAGGTGGAGTACTGCGATGCGAAGATAATGCTTCTCTCGGAGGTGCTCGAGCTTTGCAGGGACGAGATAATGCTCAATATCGAGATAAAAAAGGCAGGAGACAGCGTGGACACGGCGAACAAGGTCGTTGAGCTGCTGAATGAGTACGATATGACGGATCGTTGCTATATAACGTCGTTTTCGTATAAGGCGCTCAAGGCTGCAAAACAGGCGGATCCGTCGATAAGGACGGGACTTATCGCAACGCTTGCCACATCGGCTGTCTATTCCAATATGAAATATATTGACGCGATAAGTATAAACTATGTTTTCGCCGATAAGAAAACGGTATCGACAGCTCATAAGAACGGCAAGAAGGTCTTTGTATGGACTGTTGACAGCTCCGAGGACGTTGAACGTATGACCGCGCTCGGAGTGGACAATATCATCACGAACCGTCCTGATAAAGCGGCAAAGGCGGTTTATTCCTACGGTGTCGGTGACTATGTTCTGACCCTGCTGGAAAATCTGTTCAGCGCGACTTGAGCTTTGTACTGACGAAAAAAATCAAGGAGGTCTATAATATGAGACTGCTTATAATAGAGGATGAAAAGAGCCTGTCCATGGCGCTCAAGGAGCTTTTTGTCTGCGAGGGATTTCTCGTAGATACGGCGTTCAACGGAGTAGACGGGCTTGACAACGCCCTCAGCGGAATTTACGACATCATAATTCTTGATGTTACGCTCCCGAAGATGAACGGCATCGAGGTGCTTCAGGAGATACGCCGCAACCGTATTTCCTCAGCCGTGCTTATGCTTACTGCTAAATCCGAATTGGAGGATAAGATCAACGGACTGAAATCCGGCGCTGACGATTACCTCACTAAGCCGTTCGTCACCGAAGAGCTCATTGCAAGAGTCTGGGCGCTGTCACGCAGAAATACAATGGAGTATGTCAACGAAACGCTCTTCTATTCCGATATAGAGCTTGACCGTACTCATCACGAGCTCAAAAAGGGTGTAATGCGCATCAAGCTAAGTGCTAAGGAGTATCAGCTCATGGAGATACTCATGCTCAACAAAGAGACGGTCGTAAAGCGCGATTACTGCATCACGAAAATATGGGGATACGAATCGGATATCGAGTATAATTCGACTGATGTCTACATATCGTTCCTCAGAAAAAAGCTCACTGCGCTGAAGTCAAAGGCTGTGATAAAGTCTGTCAGAGGAGTGGGCTACGTTCTAGGTGAGAGCGAATGAAAAGCTCACTCATCAAGCTGAGGATAAAGTACTGTGTCGTTGCATCGGCAGTCGTACTGTGCGTTACCGCGCTGATGATCGTAACGCTGAACATTATGATGAGAGTCTCCTACCGTAACGAGGCGGCAATGATCGAAAGTGTTATAAGTCAGGCGGCGGAATCGCATATTAATCAGCCGAATTCGGAATATTTCAGTCTCAGCGAAGCCGAAAAGACCGACAACGGCGAATGCATCATCCCGAGAAATATCAAGGATATAGCCAATATCACCGTTTACGGAAGCATCTCGTGTGCCGATAAGGGTGCGATCTGGTACAGTGCAGGCGGCGGTCTTATTTTCAATGTCGAAATAGATGGCGAGTCTGTGAACGTGTACAAGGACTATACGTTCAACCGCGGTACAACAAATGTTTCTATCGACTTCACAAGTCTCGATGACGTAAAGCGCGATTACGAGACTATCTCCGTCAAGGAATCGCAGGTGCTTAGCGATTACTTCCTCGTTTCGGGTACATGGTGGAACAATTCAAGCTCTGTCCCGACAGGTCAGGATCCGAATACAAAGCTCACGATCGACAGTATAGAGATACATTACAAGCAGAGCCGTGTTATTTCCGCGGCAACGCACAGTCTCGTTTCGCACAGCAGCTTCTCGGATATTTTCGAGAACAATGTTCCTTCGGTGCTCAACAATACGGGTGCGTTCTATCTTATCACCGACAGCGAGGGCAGGCTTGTTTCAGTAAATGACGGCAATCTTCTTAAAGCCATAACTAACGATGAAGCGCGCGATTACGCCTCGAGAGTCCTCGAAGCCGACAGGGACAGTGGAAAAATACGCAGAGACGATGTTTCCTACAGCTATACGATCAGCCGCACCGATGATATGAACATCCTTATCTTCGTCAATGACAGCTTTATCGACAATGCAAACGGAAGCCTTCTGAAGATCTCGCTTCTTGTCGGATTCATGGTATGGGTGCTCCTCACGTTGATCGTGATAATCGTTTCGGGAACTCTCATCAAGCCTGTCGGCAAGAATATCGAGCTTCAGAACCAGTTCATCTCCAATGCGAGCCATGAGCTGAAAACGCCTATCACCGTTATTTCCGCGACTATAGACATCATCAGTCAGAAAAAGGGCAGCGACCGTTGGACTGACTGCATCAAGGAGCAGGTACGCAAGATGCAGACACTCGTAAGCGAGCTTCTTGACCTTTCACGAATGGTTGAGATAAGAGCGGCACGGAGTGCGTTCAAGATATGCGATATATCGAGCATAGTTAGCAATTCGCTGCTGTACTTCGAGAGCCTTTTCTTCGAGAGCGGAAAGACTCTCAGACAGGACATCGAGCCGAATATCAGCATCCGCTGCGATGAGACCAAGATCTCGCGGCTGACGGGAATACTTACGGACAACGCACTCAAGTATTCCGATCCCGCAAGCGAGATCACGTTCAGCCTGTGCAGGGAAAAGGACATCGTTGTGATAAGGTGCTCAAATAAGTGCTCCGATTTTTCGGCAGTTGATATAAATCGCCTTTTCGAGCGTTTTTACCGCAGCGACAACGACCGCATCCACGAGCAGGAGGGCTTTGGACTCGGACTCTCTATCGCTCAGGCAATAACGCAGGTGCACAACGGAACTATCTCCGCCGATTATAAGGACGGCGTGATAACGTTTACAGCCGTGCTTTCAAGAACATAAAACTGAAAAATGCGTTACAGAGCATTTTTGTTTCCTTTTGGCGAACAAAACGTCGTGACGATCTTGTGGGGTCGTGAGTATCAGGATTCCTCCTCGGTCTTGCTTTCGGTGGGAGTCTCTGTAGGCTGAGCAGGGATATTGCCGTCTTTCATCTCCTTGTATTCATCGAGGGTGATGACTCCGCTTGAATTGTATGCGCGGATGAAGTTGTCCTTTGAGACATACTTATCGGAGAATTCGCCGTTTTCATTCATGATATAATCCCCGTACCAGAGCCCGAAGAACGACCACACCGACTTATCGCGGAACGATGCATCTACATCGGGCACGCAGCAGCACTCGCTCAGCGCGATGAGCTTTTCCGAGCCGACGAGCTTTTGCAGCGCGGCAAACTGATCGTATCGGCTGCCGAATTTCTGTTCGTCGCTGAGGTATATATCGACTGCCGCAATGTCAAAGGTGCTTTTGTCAACGAGGGTATCTGCGCTCTGACCGTTCCATATCCAGATGAGGTTATCGAGACCAAAGTAGTCGGTCATTCTGGTGTAGACGAGGTTCCAGAGCCACTTGTAGTCCGAAGCTCCGCTCGCCCCCCACCAGTACCAGTCGCCCGATCCCTCGTGGAGCGGTCTCCAGAGGACGGGTATTCCTTTATTCTTGAGCGAAAGAAGCTGACCGGACATATTGTCGATGTCGAGGATGATGCCGTAGCATTCCTCGGAGAGCTTTCCTTCGCCGTAGAGACCGCGTATCTCCTCCTGAGTCATCTCGGCGATGTCGAGGTCAGTGACAGCGTTTGAAAGCTTGAAGTCGGTTTCCTTTGCGTAGACCGACGGCTGATTTCCGGGAGATTCCCAGTGCCACATGAGACCGACTATACCGCCGTTCCTGTACCAGTTGGCAGCGGCATCTATGAGCTTGTAGTTCGAGTCAAATGAGTTGCCTGCATTTGAGAGGTCGGAGAAGCGGATCGCGGGGTACTTGCCTGTAGTACGGTAGATGAGGTCAAGCTCCTCGTTCTTTTCATCGGAGACGTACTGACCTGTGATAATATATTCGCCGTAAGCCTCGGTGAGGAAGCTCATCAGCTTTTTAGCCGATTCTCCTGCATTTTTGTTTGACAGCTCTCCATCGGCATTATATGATATGTCGCGGAGCGAGGTATTGTTCGATACGCCAAGGTAGTCGAGGCACATATCGCCGTCGGAGCTTATAGTTATCTCAGACTTTCCTTTTACGAGGAAAACGCCCGGCAGTGTGATAAGCGTAAATACACCGTCATCGGTGGTGTTGAATTTGCAGATACCGCTTTCGTTGAGCGAGATCGCACAGGAAGCTGTCGCATCGGCTTTGATGCAGAATGCGAGATCGTAGTGTTGATTGCTCGGAGCATCGACCTTGAACGTGACGGAGCTTCCTTCACCGAAGCCTGTTACATAGCCGCTGCCGCTGAAGCTTTCAAGCTCTCTTGCGACAGTAACATCACCCTCAAGAGCAGCTTCTTCAGCCTCATATTTATCGCCGATGTCGGTCTGTTCGATCGTTGGGTATGAAATGGGGTAATCGGGAAATGTCCCGACATTCTCCGTGCTGATNNTAACTCCGTGCTGAGCGGCGGCGAGGTAGCGAGCTGGATCGGCTCTGATGCTGCCTCGGGTGTGCTTTCTTCACCGGGAAAGATGTCCTTAGCGATCCCTACCGATTTGCAGCTCACAGCGGAAAACGCCATTGCTGCGGCACATGCAAATGCCAATATCTTTCTTTTATTCATATATCCTCCGTTCACTTATGCCTTTACGGTATAGCGGCATCCTGCGGCAGTACCGAATATTATCACACCGTTTTCTATGCGTGATCCAACGCTCTCGCCGTCACAGAGAACACTTGCGACCGTATCGAGACGCAGACGGCATTCACCGCCGAATTCCGAGATTATCTCTGCATTCGTGAGCTTTCCGTCTCTCCAGTTCATTGACACGACAAAGCCTCCCTTTGCGCGCAGACCTCTCACGCTTCCGCTGCTCCATTCATCGGGGAGTGCGGGCAGGAGAAGTATCTCTCCGCATGTGCACTGCATGAGCGCTTCTATTACAGCTGATGCTCCGCCGAAGTTTCCGTCTATGCGGAACGGCGGATAGCTGTTGAGCATGTTGGGGTCGGTAGAGCCTGCGAGGAGCTTCTTGATGTATTCATAGACCATCCCGCTGTCGCCGAGGCGAGCCCACATATTTGCGAGCCAAGCGCAGCTCCAGCCCGAGCTTCCACCGCCGTGTATGTGTCTGCGGACGAGCGTTGCTCTTGCCGCATCGGCGAGCTTCGGAGTGCTGTTCGGAGTTATGAGATCGGCAGGGTGGAGCGCAAAGAGCTGTGAGACGTGACGATGACCGATCTCCACCTCGTCATAGTCTTCCGACCACTCCATTATCTGACCGTATTTTCCGGTTTCGGGCTTAGGGAGATTTTCGAGCTGAGTCTTGAGAACATCGCAAAATTGGCTGTCGATCTCAAGGATCTCTGCCGCCTTTATAACAGCGCTGTAGAGCACGCTGATTATCTGCGAGTCCATAGACGGACCAATACACAGACAGCCCTTTACGCCCTCATGAGTTAGATATGTATTTTCGGGCGAAACGGACGGCGAGGTGACGAGACGACCTTTTCCGTCGCTGACGAGCATTTCCGTGAAGAACTCGGCTGCCTCGCGCATGAGGTGATATTTTTCACTGAGGAATTCCTTGTCAAGAGTATACTCGTAGTGCTCCCAGACATGCAGAGCGAGCCATGCGCCGCCTGTACACCAGAGCGTAGAGGGGACCCATGTGTCCTGAGGAGCGGTATCTCCCCATATATCGGTATTGTGGTGACAGACGAAGCCGTGTTGTGCACCGTACATTTCCCTTGCGGTGATCCTGCCGTTCTCGCATATTCTTTCGAGGAGATCAAACAGCGGCATGTGGCATTCGGGCAGTCCGCAGCTCTCAGCGCACCAGTAGCTCATCTGGGTATTGACGTTGACGGCATAGCGGCTTCCCTGTGTCGGCTGCATATCCTCGTTCCAGATACCTTGTAGGTTCATCGGCTGAGTTCCTGCGCGGCTTGCCGAGATCATAAGATAGCGCGCGTAGTTGAAGTACAGCTCGATGAGCTTGTTGTCATGGATATCGCGGACACATTCCTTGTCGTCGAGTTCGTTTCCGCGGAGTCTTGCGATCCTTTCGCCTGTGGAAAGGCATGAAACGTCATCGCCGCTGTTCGGACAAAGCTCGAGCGAAACGCGGTCAAAGAGCTCGCGGTAATCGGCTGTATGGCGGTAGTAAAGCTCATCGTATCCGCAGCTAAGAGCCATTTCCGCATCGACCTCCGCAGATTCCTCATAGTGATCGCTGTAGAAGCTCGTGCGCACCGTGAGGACTATCATGACCTCATCGGCATTTTTCACCGTGAGATCTCCTCCGACAGTACGAACCTCTCCTCCGACCGCAGAAGCTCCGACAACGGCTGCAAAGGATATACCGTTTCCGCCTGTGAGAAGGAGCATATTATCGCCGCACGGACGGTTGTCATCGTAGAAATCCTCTCTTCCGCCGATAGAACATGAGAGCGAGACCGAGCCCTTCTCTGAGCCGAATATATGGATGACCATAGCCTCATCGGGTGCGGAGACGAACACCTCTCGTGTGTACTCGACGCCGCCTGCAGAGAAATGCACCTCGGCAACGGCGTTTTCGATGTCGAGGGTTCGGCTGTAGCCGCTGATCTTTCCTCCGAGCTCCATGTGGATATTGAGATCGCCGAGAGGCATATAGTGACGTGAATCGGGAGTGACTCCCTGCATTTTCTCGAAAGCGGTCTTTTCGGCTTCGGGGACTCTGCCCTCGGCAAGCAGCCTGCGTACCTCGGCAAGACCTTCGCGTGCATCGGGATTTATCCTGTGGCGGAGCTTTCCCGACCAGACTGAGTCCTCGTTGAGCCTGATAAGTTCATCGGCAGCGCCGCCGAAGATCATTCCGCCTATTCTTCCATTTCCTACGGGAAGCGCCTCGCTGAAAGACTTTGCCGCTTTGTTGTATTTCAAAACAGTTTCCATATCTACTCTCTCCGTTATTCTAAACTGTGTCGCCTTGATTTGTAGTTTATCGCCTATATTATAGCATATTGCGTTCCCAAAATCAAATTTCCCACGGATTTCCCTGAAAATTTTGAAGCAAATAATAAAAAAATGCTTGACAAGAGCGCAAAAGTGTGCTAATATGACAATAGAATATCTCTAAATCGTTGATGAGGAAGGCTTTCCCCGACCCGTACTTTCAGAGAGCAGCCGTTTGGTGCAAGGCTGTAGTGCAAGGGGAAAAGCATACCGCCTCTGAGTATGCCCAATACGCATCGGGAGCTCCCGTTACAGAGCACTTGAGATACGGTTTTCCGTGTGAATCAGGGTGGAACCACGTTTTGTACGTCCCTTGTGCCGCTGTGCGGTGTGAGGGATTTTTATTTTTTTCGGAAGGAGATGATAATGTGGATACTATCAGGTACAATGAAAAGCACGAGGCGTTCGAGATAACCTTTGACATTTGGGATAAGCCTACGCTCGTGCTGTTTTTCGTGGACGATCAGCAGGTGATAATCGACAACCTCTCCGTGATCGCGGCTAAGCTCGATAAGATCAGCTCAAAGAAGTCGAAGCTTGCTCAGATGATCTACGACGGCGGCTGGTTCAACCATCAGACCTACCCGTTCATCGAAGCTTCCGAGCTTGCGGACGCAATGTTCGCCGCCTATCTCTCTGTTGATATTGACGAGGGAGAGATCTTCGTGAATATTGCCGCTGCCGCTAAGGACGACTACTTCGGCGGTATTCTCAATATTGAGATCGGTGACGATAACGGTATCGAGATCCTCGGATGGGATGAATAAACAGAAATATTTATAAAAGGAGTAATACTATGATAAAATTAACATTAAAGGACGGCAGCATCCGCGAAATTGAAGCTGCAATGCCCGCATCGGAAATAATCAAGGGGATCGGAATGGGCCTCTACAAGGCTGCATGCTGCGTAAAGCTCAACGGCGAGGTAAAAGACCTCCGTACCGTAGTTGACAGCGACTGCGAATTTGAGGTGTGCACATTTGACTCTGCTGACGGTAAAAAGACATTCTGGCATACAGCATCGCATATTCTTGCACAGGCTGTAAAGCGTCTCTATCCGAACGCTAAGCTCGCGATCGGTCCTGCCATCGACAATGGCTTCTACTACGATTTCGACCTCGAAAAACCGTTCACTCCCGATGAGCTTGAAAATATCGAAGCGGAGATGAAGAAGATCGTCAAGGACGGTATGCCGCTTGAACAGTTCGAGCTTTCTCCCGAGGATGCTCTCGCTAAGCTCAAGGAAATGGATGAGCCTTACAAGGTGGAGCTATGCGAGGAGCACGTCGGCAAGGGCGAACCGATCTCGTTCTACAAGCAGGGTGAGTTTACCGATCTTTGTGCAGGTCCTCATCTTATGACAACAGCTCCTGTAAAGGCGTTCAAGCTTCTTTCGTGTACAGGCGCTTACTGGAGAGGCTCTGAGAAGAATAAGATGCTCTCCCGTGTATATGCAGTTGCCTACCCCAAGGCTGCCGAGCTTGAGGCTGACATAAAGCAGCGCGAGGAGGCTAAGCTCCGTGACCACAACAAGCTCGGACGTGAGCTGGAATACTTCACGACCGTTGACGTTGTTGGTCAGGGACTTCCGATCATTCTCCCCAAGGGTTCAAGAGTTATCCAGACTCTTCAGCGCTGGGTAGAGGACGTTGAGCAGAAGCACGGCTATCTGCTGACAAAGACCCCTCTTCTTGCAAAGAGAGAGTTCTATAAGATCTCAGGTCACTGGGATCACTACCTTGACGGCATGTTCGTTCTCGGCGATCCATACGATGAGACAAAGGAATGCTTTGCACTCCGTCCGATGACATGTCCATTCCAGTATCAGGTCTATCTTAACAGACAGCGCTCCTACCGCGATCTTCCCATGAGACTGGGCGAGACCTCGACTCTCTTCCGTAAGGAGGATTCGGGCGAGATGCACGGTCTTATCCGTGTTCGTCAGTTCACTATCTCAGAGGGACATCTTGTTCTCCGTCCCGATCAGCTTGAGCAGGAGTTCAAGGACTGTCTCGAATTGGCTAAGGAAATGCTTGGAACTGTCGGACTCCTTGAGGACTGTACATTCCGCTTCTCACAGTGGGATCCCGAAAACCCGAAGAACAAGTACGAGGGCACAAAGGAGCAGTGGGAGGAGGCTCAGCGCGTAATGGGCGAGATCCTCGACCACCTTGGAGTAGAGTATACAGTCGGCATTGATGAGGCTGCATTCTACGGACCTAAGCTCGATATTCAGTACAAGAATGTTTACGGCAAGGAGGATACCCTTGTTACTATCCAGATAGATATGCTTCTTGCAAAGCGCTTCGGCATGGAGTACATTGATGCGGACGGCACAAAGAAGCTGCCCTACATCATTCACAGAACGTCTCTCGGCTGCTATGAACGTACGCTTGCTTATCTCATCGAGAAGTATGCAGGTGCGCTTCCGCTGTGGATAGCTCCCGAGCAGGTGAGGATCGTTCCCGTTGCAGACCGTCATCTTGATTACTGCAACGAGCTTATGGCTAAGCTGGAGGCAGCAGGCATTCGCAGTTCAATTGACGACAGAGCTGAAAAGGTCGGCAAGAAGATACGCGATGCCCGTCTCGAAAAGCTCCCGATATGGGTAACTGTCGGCGATAAGGAGCTTGAAAGCGGCACATATTCCGTAACCTCAAGACGTGAGGGAGACCTCGGCTCAATGACTCAGAACGACTTCATCGGCAAGCTCCTCAGCGATATTGCCAACAAGGTAAGATAATTGAAGCTGCTCACAAACACTGTTTTTGCATTAAACAGGTAATAGACAAGGCGTTCAGCCGAACCAAGTGTCATGGTCGGCTGACCGCCTTGTTATTCAAATCTTGTTTATTTCCGTTCCCTGACGAGTCTCCTTTACTTCGTAGCCGAGCGCTGCGATCTTGTCACGAAGCTCATCTGCGAGCGCAAAATTCTTGTCCTTGCGGGCAGCCTTTCTCTGCTCAACGAGGTCGAGTAC
>DHYN01000077.1:21006-21148 GCA_002414125.1 Ruminococcus sp. UBA5129
TTGAGCACATCGTAAACTGCGGTAATTGCAAGAGAGGTGTTGAGGTCATTGTCGAGAGCATCAGTGAAGCCCTTCATGAGACGATCATATTCCTCCTTGTCGATCGCACCGTTCTTGTCTGCCGTCAGTGGAGCGATCTTTG
>DHYN01000116.1:0-2684 GCA_002414125.1 Ruminococcus sp. UBA5129
TATCCCCAAAAGGGGATAAAGAGATTTTTAAAGAGACGGCAAGAACCCCATCTTTTGACAAACATTCGGGAACAACGACCTCGATAAAGTCTCAATATATCATAATAATAAATGCTGTTGCCGTGTCCCTATGAAAAAACGCCACAGCATCAGCTATGGCGTTGGTTAATATATCAGAGCATTGAAGCGCGGAGCTCGTCAGCGGAAAGGGGCGAGAGATAAGCAGGAGCAACATCGAAAGCGGTCTTGCATCCGGTCATTCCCTCAGACTTCATACGAGCCATTGCACGGGCATAGCATACGAGGACACTGCCTGTAAACTCAGGGTTGGATTCGAGCTTGAGCGAATATTCGATCATCTGGTGGGTCTTTTCACCGTCACCTGTCATACCGCTTCTCATAACGAAACCGCCGTGCGGCATTTTATTGTGAACGGCATCAAACTCCTCCTCTGTAATGAAGTTTACGGTTGTGTCGTACTGATCGAAATAGTTCTTCATACCCTTGATCTCAGCTTCGATCTTAGCCTTATCTGCACCCTCCTCAGCAACTACGAAGCACTCTCTTGTGTGCTTGTCGCGTGTTGAAAGCTCAGGCTGACTGCCGCTTCTTACGACATCCATAGCAGCCTCTACGGGACATGTATACTGGATTCCTCTCTTAACGCCCTCAACACGTCTAATGGCGTCTGAGTGTCCCTGACTTACGCCCTTTCCCCAGAACGTATAGCTCTTGCCGTTGGGAAGGATAGACTCAGCATAGAGTCTGTTGAGTGAAAACAGACCCGGATCCCAGCCGAGTGAGATCATTGCGATATGACCCGACTCCTTAGCTGCCTTGTCAACATTTGCGAAATGCTCGGGAATCCTTGCGTGTGTATCGAAGCTGTCGATAACATTGAACAGCTTAGCGAGTGCAGGTGTCTGTTCGGGAAGGTCTGTAGCGCTTCCGCCGCAGATGATGAGCACGTCTATCTCATCCTGCATATCCTTTGCATCATCGAGCTTTAATACCTTTACTCCTTCTGTGAGAAGCTTTACCGATGATGGGTCACGTCTTGTGAAAACAGCAGCGAGTTCCATATCGGAATTCTGCTTGATCGCAAGCTCTACGCCTCTTCCGAGGTTTCCGTAGCCTGCAATAGCGATTCTTGTCTTAGCCATTTAAATTTCCTCCGTATTTAGAACTTGAAGTCCCTGAAAATTCAGCCGCAAACGCCATTGTCTGCCGCCACATTTTATTATAACACATCACTTTAAAAAAGTAAAGCAAATTTGGAATTTTTTCACATTGGCAGTTTTATCTTAATATATATGTATCAGGAATCCAGCTCGATGAGTCTGTCGAAATTCTCATCTATCTTGTTTTTCAGCTCCTCGATCTCGCTGCACTTGCTGTTGAGGAGCTCGTAATCGGCACAGACCTCCTCGCGGGTCATCTCCTCGCTGAGCGCATCTATCCTTGCCTGAAGCTCGTCGATCTCCTTTTCGAGGGCACGCATCTCGTTTTTTCGGGCTGCATCGGCACTTCGCTGCTGCTTATTTCGGTAAGCCTTTGCTGACTTGTCCTTTGCAGCTTCGGCAGCCTTGGCGAACTTTTCAGCCTCGGCAATGCGGCGCTCCTCCGCCTGCTCATCGCGCAGAAGATCAAGATACTTTTTGAAGCCGAATTCATGGCAGCGGAAGCCTCCGTCTTTAAGCTCTATAAGGCGATCGGCGATCCTGCTGAGAAGATAACGGTCGTGCGAGACAAATATGACCGTACCCGTATAGGCTTCGAGAGCTTCCTCGATAGCTTCCTTTGTGGAGAGGTCAAGGTGGTTGGTCGGCTCATCGAGTATGAGGACGTTGCCATGCTCCTGCATCATTATCGCAAAGCACAGCTTGGCACGCTCTCCTCCGCTGACAACGCCCGTCTCCTTAAAAACATTCTCTCCCGTAAGGCGAACCTGTGCAAGGAGGCTTCTCACCTCGAGATCTGACAAAAGCGGATAGCGGCTGTGGATCTCCTCCATCAGCGTAAGCTCTCTGTTGAGGTTGGCGCTCTCCTGTTCAAAGTACGAGATCTTGATATTGCTGTTCCAGCGAACTAATCCCTTATGAGGAAGCTGCTCCTGTATGATGCGCAGTAGTGTAGATTTCCCAATGCCATTATCGCCGATGATACCGAGTTTTTCGCCTCTTCTTAAATCGAAGCTCAGTTCATCTATAAGCGTTTTGCGAGAACTGCCCTCACCTACGGAGATGTCAATGTTTTTTACCTTGAGCACGTCGATCGGAGGTTCAGCGGCATAGGTAAAGCGTATTTTTGCATGCTTCGTATCGTGCATCGGCTTTTCGATCCGTTCTATCTTTTCGAGCTGCTTCTGACGGCTCTGGGCACGCTTTGAGGTCGTAGCGCGGACGAGGTTTCTTGCAACATAATCCTCAAGCTTCGCGATCTGCTTCTGCTGCATCTCATATTCCTTTTCCTGTCGGGCGTCATTCTCCTCACGCTGACGGACGAACGCGGAGTAGTTTCCGCGATAACGTTTGAGCGCTCCCCGTTCCAGCTCGCATATTGATGTGCAAAGCCTGTCGAGGAAGAAACGATCGTGCGATACGATGAGGACTGCACCTTTATATGTACGGAGGTAGTCCTCGAGCCACATGATCGTTTTGAAGTCAAGGTGGTTGGTAGGCTCA
>DHYN01000116.1:2725-5758 GCA_002414125.1 Ruminococcus sp. UBA5129
TTTTCGCCGCCGCTGAATCCCGAGATCGTGCGTTCAAGCTCGTTTTCGGTAAAACCCATTCCGTTCAGTATCATGCGTATCTTCACATCGGTGTTGTACCCGTCATTAGCCTCGACCCACGATGAGAGCCGCTGGTACTCANNACTCATCGGCGGAAGACTCATCACCCTCTGCGATCTCAAGCTCTATCTCGCGCAGCCGCTCTATCGCACGGTGTATCGGTTCAAAGACCCTGCGCATCTCTTCGATCACGGTGCTCTCCGAATCAAGACCGCCCATCTGCTCAAGATAGCCTATTGTCGTTTTGGCTGCCTTGGAAATTATACCGTCACGCTCGGTGAAGCGATCGGGGTCAACTGAACCTGTGATTATCTTTAGAAGTGTTGACTTTCCGCATCCGTTGTTTCCCACAAGACCTATCCTGTCGTTCTCGTCGATCGACAGCGACACGTTGTCAAGCACCTGAACGCCGTTATAGAATTTATTGATATTGGTTATATTTACAAGCATATTTGTACCCTCTTTAGCCTTGGATTCCGTACTGCATCAGACGGTATTGCCTTAAGGAAACACCGTATACAAACAGAGAAAATTTCCTCTCTGTTATACTACAGTATGTATATAATACCACAGAATAGTCAAAATGGCAATACTTATTGTGTAATTTTGTAGAAAACGCACAACCGGACAGGCAATGATTTTTACAAATGGTAGAATCTCAAAAAACCTCTTGATTTTTTTTCGACTATCTGTTATAATTAGAGCATAGAAAAAACACCAAGTATTATCGCCGATATTCAAACCAAATTGAGTTAGGCGGTTTTATGAAAAGTCCTTAACCTACTTAATCCATTGGCAATATGCCACATCATACGGAAAGGAGGGAACGTCATGAATGAAGTTATTTCGGCAGTGTACAAAAAATTCACAGGAGACGGCGTGGAATGCCGAATCCCCGAGGATAATGAGGATACCGTCTGGATCAACATCAAGCTCCCCGATCACGAAAAGCTCGTTACAGTATGCGCAGGCTACAGTCCGCAGAACGGAGTCGGGACGGTAGTCATCACAGGCGCCGCAAGCTTCAAGACTGTCGGAAAGGAACTCTTTCTCTTTATAAACGACTTCAATGCGAACCCTCAAAGCTTTGCTTTCAAGACATTTTTAGACGGCGGAGGCGAGCTTGTTTTTTCTACAGCAAGTATAATCGGTGAGAATGCATTACACAAGCTTCTCCTCTACATCGAACTCGGTATCGGCTGCGTTAACGGAAGCTACGGTAAGCTCCGTGAGATCACTGCAGACCAACGATGAGTCAGATTCCTTGTTTCTATAACGCATGACCGCAAGCAAACAGAAAGGTCTATATTTTTAATGAGGTGAATGATATGAAAATTCGTAGAGTCATTATTACACTTATGGCAATGGTTATTGGCATCAATACCGCTATTTCATGTTCGGAGCTCACTAAGGAAAAATCTGAGATCCACGCTCTCTCTTACGAGGCAGGCATGGACGAACAGGCTTTCAAGGAAATGCTCGATGAGGTTGTCGTTCTCGTTAATGAAGCCCGTATCGCTGCAGGTCTCCTTCCTCTCTACACAAACTATACACTCACAGAAGCCGCTACACTTCGTGCTTCGGAGACGGTCACACTCTTCGCTCATCAGAGACCCAATGACACATACTTCAATACAGCTCTCAATGAGTTCAATGTTCCTTATGCAAGCGCTGCCGAAAATATCGCCGCAGGCTGCGACAGTCCCGAGGCTACATTCAATCAGTGGAAGAATTCGGCATCTCACTGGAAGTCGATCATGAATCCTAAGTACACTCACATCGGCGTAGGCATGACATATGCTCCCGATTCAACTTACAAGTGGTACTGGACTCAGCTCTTCATCGGATGCAGCAAGGACTCTATGCCCGATCAGTATCTCCCCGAGCGTTACCCGATCAAGCCCGTGGGTTATGGAGACCTTGACGGTGACGGCGAGGTTTCATGCTTCGACATGATAATCATGCGCAAGCTCATCAGCAATCAGGCAAGACTCAACGATCTCCAGATGGAAAGCGCTGACTGCATGAAGGACGGTTCGATCACTACTGCCGATGCTAAAACGTTCAGAAATTACCTTCTTGGCAAACTAACAGATCTCCCGTTTGAGATCTGATCCTGACGATAAGGCGGCACCGCTCAGCTCCTGCGGCGCTGCCTTAAGTCACTGTAATACGAAAATACTCATCACAAAAAACGGAGGAAAATCAAATGAAGTTAGGTAAACTTATATTATCATCATTTCTCTCAGCATCTATCGCGATCGGAAGCTGCATCAGCATCACATCCTCGGCGGCTTACGACTATTCATCCTCCTGCAAGGCTATGGTTCAGTGGATCAATGAGCTCCGCGCTCAGAACGGCGCAGCTCCGCTCAAGGTCTACACGATCGGAGGAAGTGCGGCAAATCTCCGCGCAAAAGAATGCGCTCAAGGCTTCAGTCACACCCGACCTAACGGCGGAAGCTGCTTCACGGTTCTCGATGAAAAAAACATCTCATCGAACACTATGGGCGAGAATATTTTTAAGTGCAGTTGGTCCGAATGTGATCCTTATTCCGCTTTCACTGCATGGAAGAATTCCCCGGGTCACTTTGAAAATATGATAAACTCGAGTTTCGACTATGTCTCGATCGGCTACTACTCGGACAGCACAGGTCAGTACTGGGTACAGCTATTCACGAGATCTCCTCATGTTACAACTGCCTCAAAGGGCGATGTCAATGGTGACGGCGCTATTGATGCGGTGGACGCTTCTTATGTGCTCTCCCAGTACTCATTCGATCAGACTAAATCGAAGCTCGCCGCACTCTCGGATAAGGATTATCTTTACGGCGATATGAACAACGACAAAACCGTTGATGCGGTAGATGCTTCCGAAATACTCAAGTATTACTCGCAGCACTCTACCGGTCGCGCCTAAACGAAAATATCGCGGCACGGTAACGGTCAAAAATCCCTGTACCATTTTCCGGC
>DHYN01000116.1:5798-7102 GCA_002414125.1 Ruminococcus sp. UBA5129
AGCTCATCTGCCATGATATAGGGATTATTGGGGATTTTGTAATGCAACGTTGGGGTAAACATTGCATCACCATGAAAATCAGCTTCGGGATCTCTCCCTCAGCATCTATTATTTTAATGCTCCAATGTGAAATTCTCGTGAAAATCAGTTGAAAAATATCGGACAATTTCATTTATCCCGATCGACCCTTATCTGCTTCTGATCCTCAAAATGAGAGTCGTCTATCTTGAACCAGAATACCGAACCCTTGCCGAGAACACTATTGACACCATAGTCAAAGTCGTGGAGCTTGAGGACAGCCTTGACGATCGAAAGCCCAAGTCCCGTGCCCACTACTTCCCTCTTGTGATTTTCCGAACGGTAGTACTTATCGAAGATGAGCTTGATCTTGTCCTCCTCGATGCCGTCTCCCGTATCCTCAATCTCAATGAGAACGCCGTCTGACTTGTTGATCTGACGGACAAATACCTGCTTGTCATCGCCGGTATAATTCACGGCATTGTTTATCAGATTATAGATCACCTGTTCGATCTTCACTACATCACAGCAGACATTGCGCGGTTCGTCAGCGGTAAGCTGGATATTGTATCCCATTTTCTCGGAAACTCCCTTGAAGCGGTCAACTATCTCGTGCATTTTTCCGCATATGTCGAACTCCGAGCATGAAAGCTTCTGTTTTCCGCTCTCTATCTTTGAAAGGTCAAGCATATCATTTACAAGAAGCGCAAGACGGTCGGTCTCGTTAATGATTATTTCGAGGTGCTCGGAACGCTTCTTCGGATTGTCGCCCGAGAGATCGCGTATCATCTCAGCATAGGCTTTCAGCATAGTCAGCGGAGTCCGCAGATCGTGGGAGACATTTGCGATCAGGTCACGCTGCATAGTATCGACCTTTGACAGCTCATGCTCGGCGTAGTTAAGCGCATCGGCAAGCTGGTTTGCCTCGAGGTAGCCTCCTCCGTCAAACTTTGTGGAGAAGTCTCCCTTTGCAAGACTTGCCGCATCACGCGTGATCCTGGTTATCGGAGAAGCGATCTTCCGCGATACGAAAAGTGAAATGAAGAACGCTATAACGAGGNNTGCCGTGATTATGCCGAGCTGCCGCTTGATGATCGTGACCGTTGAACCTACCGGCACAAGGGCTGTATTTATGAGCAGGAAATATTCGTCGTTTTTGCCGATGGTGCACCCATACAAGAGCATATCGTAGTTTGATCTCGGATTTTTGATCTTGAAATAGATCTCCTCGTTTTCCGACTTCATTATCTCCTCAAGGAAGCGATATGTGCTGTTCAGTCTGCCGT
>DHYN01000068.1:0-9344 GCA_002414125.1 Ruminococcus sp. UBA5129
GATACCGCCTCGATATTGCATAAATAAAAGTAAAAGCTGTTTCCGTGAGAAAAATTTCTCCGCAGTCACTAAACGCCGTCCGAGCGAATATAATGGGGTATACCAATATAAAAGGAGGCTATCATATTCATGAGTGAATCAAATTTTGATATGAGCAGTGAAAAATGCGTCCCGATCAAGGTTGACCGCGTTTTTGACAGCTGCAGCGACAAGGACTGCCTGAGTGATATTCAGGTAACGCTTGAATGCGGCGAGCTGCCTGAGTGCATCCGTATCGTCAAGAGCCGCTGTGCTTCGGTGAGCGATATCTGCATAAACGTCGAGGCTATACCTTTCAACAAGGGCTTCTATTCCGTTGATCTCACATTCACCTTTGACCTTGAAATAATAGGCTACGAAAGGGCTTGCGGTACACCTACAACATTCAGAGGAACAGCTTACATCACGAAAAACTGCATTCTTTACGGCAGTGAATCGGGTGTGAAAACATTCTTCAGCGACGGTACTCCCTCTACGGGCTCGACCGATGAGTGCTGCAATACCGTAAATCTTCCAAGGGCTGTCGTTTCGGTAGTTGAACCTATCGTCCTCGAGACAAAGATCAAGGAGTGCTGCGTACCCCACGGCGAAGAGTGCTCCTGCCGCAAGACCAGATCCGTTGTGGTGACTCTCGGACTGTTCTCGGTCGTTGAGCTGACGCGTCCCGTTACGATCATGGTGCCGACAGTCGATTATACCGTTCCGAAGCGCGAATGCTGCGTGGAGAACGACTCCCCCTGCGAGATCTTTGAGAAGCTGAAATTCCCCTCGGAGGAATTTTCTCCCCTGACGATACGCGATACGCTGCATGACGGAGACTTTACAGGTCACTGCGGCTGTGATACATGCGAAAGCTGAAACGCAGACGTAAACCGTCAAGGAAAAAACGTCCGGCGGCACTGATAGCCGTGATAACGGCGGCAGTTGTCATATGTGCGGCTGTCGCCGTACATATTGAAACTGCGATCAGACCGGCAGCTCGTATGCAGGCGGAGCACTACTCCCGAAAGACCGCATATGAGATAATCAACGGCGCCGCATCGGATTACCTCGCCGAGAACCAATGTACCTACGGAGATTTTGCCGCTGTCATCTACGGCGAGGACGGAAAAGCCGTTTCTGTCGAAGCGCTCACCGCAAACATCAACCGCGTTCAGACCGAGATGACATGCGTGATAAATAAGGCTCTCTCGGAGGCAAGCGACCGCGAACTCGAAATACCGCTCGGCTCAGTCACCGACTCGTTTCTCCTCGCAGGAAGAGGTATGCACATAAAGGTGCGCGTATGTCCTGCCGGCGAGGCTTCGATCGAGCTGAAAAGCAGCTTCACCTCGGCAGGCGTCAACCAGACCTGTCACCGTATCTCGGCGCTCATCAAGGTCAATATCTCCTCCTCGATACCGCTGTACAGCTTTGATACAGAAGTCGAAACAGAAATACTTCTTGCGGAAAGCGTCATCGTCGGCAGCAGCAGCTCGCTTTCTGTTATAAGACCTTAAATTTGTCAAAAATCGCAACAGTACTATTGCATTGACGGTGAAAAAGTGATATAATAATAATCAGTTGTTTTTTATAAAAAAAAGGAGATAAAAAAGGAGACCAAAAATGAATATTTCAGGCTATCAGAATTGTATAACCACTATCGTAAATGAAGTGAAAAAAGCAGTTGTCGGCAAGGACACCGCTATCATAAAAGTTCTTCTCACCATTCTGTGCAAGGGTCATGTACTCATCGAGGACATCCCCGGTGTCGGCAAGACAACTCTTGCGCTCGCTTTCTCAAAGGCGCTCTCGCTCGAGCATAATCGTATGCAGTTCACTCCGGACGTTCTCCCAGCAGACGTCACAGGCTTCAATATATATAATAAGCAGACAGACAAGTTTGAGTTCCGTCCCGGCGTTGCATTCTGCAATCTGTTCCTCGCCGATGAGATCAACCGTACGTCAAGTAAAACGCAGTCCGCGCTCCTCGAGCTCATGGAGGAAAAGCGCATCACCGTTGACGGCGTTACATACAAGCTCCCGAATCCGTACACGGTCATTGCCACACAGAATCCGATCGGCTCTGCCGGTACTCACAATCTCCCCGACTCACAGCTCGACCGCTTCATGATAAGGCTCAGCATGGGCTATCCGTCGCCTGCCGACGAAGCCGCTATCCTCCGCGCACGCCATACGGAAAACCCTCTTGACAACGTTAAAAGGATCGCCGATAAGAACGTCATAATCGAACTCCAGAACGCTATCTCGGAGGTCTACGTTTCCGATGAGGTCAGCGAATATATGGTCGCTCTCGCTTCGGCGACCCGAAACGATCCCTTGATAAAGCTCGGCATCAGCCCGAGAGGTACGCTCGCGCTCATGAATATCTCAAAGGGCATCGCCATTGCAATGGGACGGGATTACGTCATTCCCGATGATGTAACATATATCTGCCGTGACGTTTTCGAGCACAGACTCATTCTCAGCTCAAAGGCAAGACTTGCGGAAAAGCCTGCCTCAGAGATCATCGGCGACATCATCAAAGCAGTTCCTGCGCCAAAGATAAGCGGAAGCAGAAGGTGATCGCCATGCTGTTGATGAAGATACTTTTCCTAATGCTCATCATCATCTGCGCGGCATTCTACATACTTTATATATGGGATTTTTCGCTCATACTGCTCATTGTTATCGCATCGCTGCCGATCATGATGCTCTTTATCGTACTGAGTGTCAAGCGGCGTTCCGATGTGAGCTTCGCGGTAAAAAGCGCCGCCGCCGCTAAGGATGAGAGCTTCGACATACAACTGTGCATCGAGAACAGGAGCATCTTCCCGATAGGCAAGGCTGAAGCCGTTATTGAATATTACAATATTTTCAACGGCTGCAAAAACAATATCGAGCTCAACTTCCCGATACAGCCGAAAAATCAGCAGCGCGTGACGTTCCGGCTGACATCGAAATTCTGCGGCAGACTGCGGATCCGCTGCGCTTATATCAATATCTTTGATCCGCTGAGAATATTCCGATTCCGCATCGGAAAGAATATATCTCAGGACATCATTATTCTTCCCGAGGGACAGGAGATCGGCGGCTGCATCTCAAATACTGACTGCGTTGAAGCCGAGGGTCTCGTCTTTTCGGAGCACCGCAGCGGCGATGACCCCACAGAGGTCTTTGACCTGCGCGAATATAACCCCGGAGATCGCCTGAATCGCATTCACTGGAAGCTCAGCTCCAAAAAAGATGAATTCATCGTCAAGGAGTACAGTTGTCCCGTTGATTCGCCTGCGGTGATCCTCCTTGACCTTTCCTGCAATGAAACGTCCGAACTGAGACTGCCTATCTACGATACGCTGCTCGAGCTGTGTGTGTCCCTCTCGCACTTGTTCATCGAAGAGGAACACCTCCACACTATCGTCTACTACAGCTGCGCCGAAAAATGCTTTGTAAGCCGCGACATCAACGGCATGGACACGCTTTCGGCTGTCATAAACGAGCTCATCGCCTCTATCGACGACAAGGTCAGCGCCGTAAGCCCGACAGAATACTTCAACGTTCCGCCGAACCGCCGATTGACCTCGTTCACACTTATTACAAATAACTACAGTAATGCAGATCTCCTCGCTATCGACGAAACGATCGATGCGGACATAAAAAATGCGGTCGCAGTTACCGTGGATGATATTTCCGGGTTTCCGGAGGAATACTCATCGGTGAACATCATCCCCGTAGTTGTGGGAAAGATCTCATCATCGGTAAGAGCGATCGAGCTTTAAGGATAAAATATGAAAAAGAAAAAGGAAAACAACAATTACAGCGGCATCGTCGTCTGCGACAGCATAACGATGTCCGTAAGAAACAAAAAGCAGAACCGCCGCGGACTCGAAGCCTTTATCATTGCAACGACAGGCTTCGTCTCGGTGATAATGTCGTTCCTCGATATGTTCAGTTTCCGAATGGATACGTTCTACGTTTTCGGAGCAGCCGTCCTGTTCGCAGGGTTCTACGCTGCTGTCTCGCTCATCGGGAAGCATACGTTCAAAATAGCTGCCGCAACGCTCATACCGTTTGCCGTGGGTATTTATTTGAAATACCCTCAGCTCGTCAAGGGCTTCAAAGCCGTATATAACGTCATCTATTCCGACGCCAACCATACGGAGATCAAGTACTACAAGTTCATAAAGGCGTCTCAGGCACGCGAGGGAACAACGCTGCTTTTCATCTTCGGAATATGGCTCCTCGCACTCGTCATCTATACATTTACGATAGCGCGTCCGAACCCTATCCCCACCATCATCGCGACTTTTCCCATTATTGAGATCGGTCTTTATAACGGCATACATATACCTGTTTTGTGGGGAATCCTCACTATCGCATACTGGTTCGCCGTAACGGCTATGTGCAACATCGACATGGGCGAATACAGCGGCGGTGCGGCGGGATTTGTCCGAAAGGAGAATTTCTTCTTCCCGAAACGGCATATGCGGCTCAAGGTCACGGAGCGATGCGCGCTGCTCATCATATCCTCGATGCTTCTCGTCACAGGCGCAGCGCTCGCAGCTATAAAGCTCACCGACTATAAGCGAAGCGATAGACTCAATCAGAAGCGTGCAGACATCAAAAACGCCGTGAATTCGTTCACCATGGACGACATTGCTTCGAGTCTTACCGCTATCACGGAAGCCTTCGGATTCACCCTCGACTACGAGAATCACAAGCTCGGCGATATGGACAGGCTCTCCTACCGCAAGGTCACCGATCTTAAGGTCACCGTTGACAGCGAGATCTCGGGAGCTGTCTATCTGAAGGGCTACAACGGTGCGCGCTACTCGTCAAACGAGTGGTTCGAGCTTGACGAAAGCNNCTTACAATAAATCGCGCGAGCTGTTCAACGATTTCAACAAATACGGAATGTATCCGCAGAGCTTCCCGAATGCGATCACCAAGATCGGCAACGGCTTCACCGGCGATGTGACGATGTGGATCGAAAACAAGCGCAAGAAAAACCGCTCCTACGCGCCCTATGGCACGAGTGACCGCGGCGATATGAGCTACAAGTACGATTCGCTCGTCAGCTCTAAAAAAATCGGCGATCAGACGTATTCATACAAATTCATCAATGCTGCAAGCTACGATGCGGCAAGCCTCCTCGATGAGCGCAGATATATCTCGCTCGACGCAGACCGTATCAGCAGCAGACAAAACGACATATTGGAATACTGCCAAACACACGGACTTATCGACTATGACAACAGTTTCAGCATTGAAAGCAATATCTCCGATGCAGCCACGGATATCGGTTCGCTCTATTACAACGGCTCGACGGTAATGGCGCTGCTGCTTGAACAGAATTACCGCGATTTTGTATACGAGAACTATCTTCAAGTCCCGTCGTCAACAGATCTCGACAAGGTGAGAAACGTTTTCGACGACCTCATCAGAGAGGCAAGCCTCGCGGAAACTCCCTTCGAGAAGATACTTTGCCTTTACGATATGAAGCAGCGTATGAGCAGTATGACCGAATATTCGCTCAGTCCCGGAAAAACACCGTCGAACCGCGATTTCGTGAGCTATTTCCTGCTCGAGAACCACAAGGGCTACTGTACACACTACGCTACCGCAGGTGTAATGCTCGCGCGCATGGCAGGTATCCCTGCACGATATGCCACGGGATATATCATAGTCGGAGACGACTTCAACTCCTCGACCAGAAATTCCGACAACAGCTACACTATCTCCGTCACCGATGAGCGCAGTCACGCATGGGCTGAGATATATCTTGACGGATACGGCTGGGTACCGTTCGAGTTCACCGCAGGGTATTCGGAAATGTCTATCGACACCGACCCTCCCGAGCCTACCGATCCTCCCGAAACAGAGGCTGTCTCAAAGGAAACAAAGCCTGCCGATACAGACGATGAGGATTCAACTCGTCCGCGAAGAACAAGAGCTACAGACGAGAATACCACATCTGCAAATGAGACCGTTACCGCTCCCGCCACCACCTCTGCAAGCAGCGGAGGCTTCGGAAACGGATCGGATAATTCAAACGACATCGGCGCTCTGCATATACCGCCTGTCGTATTCAAGATATTCCTGACGGCAGCCGTTATCGGCGCTGTCACAGGCATCATACTTTTGAGGCGCAGACTCATGCTTAAATACCGCGAAAGGAGATTCAGCGGCGGAAACGGCAAAAAACGCATCACCGCAATGTACAGCCATACCGAACGCCTGCTGCGTCATCTGGACATAGTCAAGCCGCCCGATACCACCTACGCACAGTTCGCCGAAAATACCGACAGGAGCATCTCACCCCAATACGCCGACAGCGGAGACTTTATTGCGCTGACCGAATGTGCTCTCGCGGCAAGATTCGGAAACACCGAGCCCACCTCCGAGCAGCTCAGAAGCGCACGCTCTCTGATCGGAAGTCTCACCGAAGCGCTCTACAGTACGGCAAACCCATTCAAAAAGATGTATTTGAGATTCGTTCTCGCAATAAAGTGAGGTAATTATGAAAGCTGTAAAAATAAATAATAACATCGCGACGTCAGTCGTCCTTATGATCGCAGGCATCATGGTGATGATATTGCCGTCGCTCCTCGGAGCGCTCATTACGACTATCGGAGTTGTCATCGTGCTGATTGCCGTTTTCGATCTGCTCGTCAGGAACGACATCGGACGCGGCGTCTCAGGCTCGATAACAGGTCTGCTGATAATCATGATACCGCATTTCATCGAATTCGGAATACCGCTTGCCATAGCGATAATACTGATCGCGAACGGCGTAAAGCTGATAAGCTCGTCGTTTACGATGAAGCTCGGCTCGGCGCGCGAGATCGCAAAGCTCGTTATCGGCGCAGTGCTTATTTTACTCAGTCTACTGCTTCTGACTCATCACAGCGAATTCAACTCCCTTGTGAAACGTATCGTAGGAGGAGTACTGATACTCGTGGGCATTCTCCGCCTCATCCCGGGATTTGTCGTTACAGATCCGAAAAAGCCTCGCAAACACGGCTCTGATGTGATCGACGTTGACTACGAGGAAAACTGAAGCTGATACAAAGATAAACGCCATAGCNNNTTTTTGTAAATATAATCAAAAGAACTTACTGTCGGCTTCAAGCACCCGCGCCTGATCGCCGTGGCAGTCTATCTCGATCATCTCTCGCTTATAGAACCACTTGATTATCCAGAACAAACCCGCATAGGCGACCGCATTCGTGAGAATACTGAAATATATTCTGATGCTGACAATGTTTCCGAGCATTCCTCCGAGGATCACGCCGATACAGATCGTAACAGCGACCTCAAGGCATGTACGGCTGGGGTCAAGCGACAGGAATGTGAAGCAGACCGCCGCAGAAACAACTGCATGGACGATAGCAAGCGTCAATGAATACGGCTTGTAGAAGCTTAACCGAGAGGAGTTCAGTTCAAAAATCATCATTATCAGCTCGATCGCCGTATATATAGGGAAGCTTATCTTAAGATAAGGACGCATTCTGACAGAACGGTTTATCTCGATCATTGCTACAACAAGGAAGAAAAAACCCACTCCCTCAACCGTGTATGCAACCACTTCAAGGAAGTTCGACAGTCCGCTGCCGACTTTATACGTCACATAGTAAATATAACAGACAATGGCAAATATTATGAAGAACAGATTTCCGATAAAGCCGCAGGTAAGACCTCTTCTAAGAGAATCATGCATACCTTTACCTCGTCAGTCAAGCGCCTTGAGCGCTCTCTGACCGATGTCCTTACGGTAATGCGCGCCCTCGAAGCTGATCCTTTCAACTCCCTTATATGCCTCTGCAAGTGCCGTTCTGAGGTCAGCTCCCCTTGCCGTAACGCCGATAACGCGTCCGCCGTTTGTAAGGAATTTGCCGTCCTCTGAGAGCTTTGTTCCTGCATGGTATACAAAGCATCCCTCTGTCTGACCCTTTTCGTCAAAGCCGTTCATCTCGATGCCCTTGGGATAGCTTTCGGGATAGCCGCCGCTTGCCATTACAACACATGCACATGCGCCGTCATGCCACTTGATGTCGATCTTGTCCAGCTCATGTCTGTAGATTGCCTCAAATATCTCATAGAAATCGGCGTCAAGCATCGGGAGAACCACCTGTGTCTCGGGATCGCCGAAACGGCAGTTGTACTCGATAACCTTTGGTCCCTTTGGAGTTATCATAAGACCAAAGTAGAGACATCCCTCGAATGTGCGTCCCTCAGCGTTCATAGCGTTCATTGTGGGAACGAAGATCTTCTCCATGCACTCCTTTGCGATCTCGGGAGTATAGCAGGGGTTCGGGGAAACAGTTCCCATACCGCCTGTATTGAGACCCATGTCGCCGTCAAGCGCACGCTTGTGATCCATTGACGAGATCATCGGTACGATCGTCTTTCCGTCTGTAAATGAGAGCACCGATACCTCCGGACCTGTGAGAAACTCCTCAATGACGATCCTTGCACTGCTCTTGCCGAATTTCAGCTCGTCGATCATCTCGTGAACGGCTGCAACAGCTTCCTCCTCGTTCTGAGCGATGATAACGCCCTTGCCGAGCGCAAGACCGTCAGCCTTGATAACTGCGGGATAGCTGTTCTGCTCCCTGAGGTAAGCGATCGCCTTGTCGCTCTCTGTGAAAACCTCATAGAAAGCCGTGGGGATATCGTATTTCTTCATAAGCTCCTTGGAGAACACCTTAGAACCCTCGATAATAGCAGCATTTGCCTTTGGACCGAACGTCATAAAGCCCTCTGCCTGAAGCGCATCTACCATTCCGAGCACAAGCGGATCGTCGGGAGCTACGACTACCATATCGGGGTTAAGCTCCTTTGCAAGAGCAACAACTCCCTCGATATCCGTTGCGCCCACATTGAAGCACTGAGCATATTTCGAGATTCCGCCGTTTCCGGGAGTACAGTATAATTTGCCTACCTGCGGACTTTCGGCAAGCTTCATGATGATCGCGTGTTCGCGTCCGCCGCCGCCGACTACCAGTACATTTTTCATTTGGGTTCCTCCTATTTTATCTTAATACTTTTTATCATTTCATCTATAACTTTGTCCGCCGATTTATCGGAAGCGTCTTTTCTGACGCTGACGGAATATACATAGCCGTCTTTTTTAAACCAATAGGTTTTCTGAGCCCAATTGATGCCAAGTCTGCCGTCCGCTGTCACTTTAAAAGAGAATGTTTCAGCATTATATCCGAAAATTTCCTCCTGACCGCGTTCAAGCTCGTCATATTTAATGCTTTCGGAGCCTTTTTCATGCATATTTTTATAAGCAATATCCGCGCACATCAGAGGTGTGCGGT
>DHYN01000068.1:9351-9985 GCA_002414125.1 Ruminococcus sp. UBA5129
ATTTTTCGGCTTTTCAACCTTTAATTTTACACTAATGGCATACTCGGCGTCGGATTCAGCCTTGGCATAGCATATTTTTGCATTGTAATATTCTCCGCAGCCGTCGTCGTCAAGCCGTTCTTTTGAATTTTCATTTATTATCCATTCAGGCTTACAGTCTGCGGAAAAATATTTTGAATCGAAGGTATAAGACTCTGTGGGAAGCGTATAATCCGAAGTGTAACCGGCTGATTTGGCAATATCCTCAAGAACGGAAAGCGCGTAGTCCTTGTTTTCGGGACTGTAAACGGCAGACAGATCAAACTTTTTTGTCTGATATACTATTTCGTAATGGCTCACGCATTCATATCCGATCTTTGTGCTGTCAACGTTTCTGTAATGGTAAGCGCATATGTTAAAATTTTCGGACGGTATTATTTCGTAAGCGATATCGGCATAGCTTTTATCGTCAAGCATTGTCCTGTATGTTCCCCTGACATCAAATTCAGCCGTACCGTAGGAATTACCGCTGCCCTTTATTTCGATCATTGAAATTTTTTCGCCGGAAAATGTAAGCTTGCCTTCATAATCATCATCTATATTATCGGGGGATTCCAGAATAAAGTCGTCGCTGATCTCAAAGGAATAATTTAGG
>DHYN01000068.1:10026-10240 GCA_002414125.1 Ruminococcus sp. UBA5129
CGAGCCGTCGCATTTTTCATCGTCTTTCTTTGCTTCAAGGCAGAATCCGATAACGGCTCCTCCCAAAAATACAGCGCCGACCGCCGATGCAATAATTATTTTAAGATTCATTTTTTCTCCCTATATCATTAATGTTTTGCAAGTGTCAGTGTTTGCTTCTGTTATGGTTGTTAATGAGACATTGCCTGCTTGAATCCTTGTTAAAGCGATCATA
>DHYN01000068.1:10295-10452 GCA_002414125.1 Ruminococcus sp. UBA5129
TCCTTTGACATGGGGTTAGTATAAAAACATGAATAGAAGCAAAAGTTGTCGATTCGCAATCAGTGGTGGAAAAGTCTGATCCCCGTAAACGCCATAGCGATATTGTACTTATTGCAAGTCTCGATAACGTTATCGTCGCGGATAGAGCCGCCCGGCT
>DHYN01000068.1:10498-10674 GCA_002414125.1 Ruminococcus sp. UBA5129
GAATGCGTCCGAACCAAGGCAAACGCCTGTATTCTGTGCAAGCCAAGCCTGCTTTTCCTCTCTTGTGAACACATCGGGCTTGACCTTGAAAATTCTCTGCCATTCGCCCTCGCGCAGAACATCCTCATACTCGTCTCCGATATAAACGTCGATAGCATTATCACGGTCGGCGCGGC
>DHYN01000068.1:10774-10961 GCA_002414125.1 Ruminococcus sp. UBA5129
CCTGACCGTCCTTGACGTAGCAAACGGAGTTGGACTGGGTATATTTCAGCGTAATAAGCGAGATCATAAGATCGTCGAGCTTGTCGGCAGGTATCTCCTTATTGTCAGTAACAATGTTGGATAGAAGCTCTTTATTGATATCAAGATCGTTTCTGCCCTGCTCCCCCCTTGCAAGCGCTTATGCAAG
>DHYN01000088.1:0-8350 GCA_002414125.1 Ruminococcus sp. UBA5129
TGAAAAAGGCTTGACCGAAAACTTTTAGCAGGCGAAAGGGGTTAGTTAAATCCCCATAAAGAAGTTTACCCCCCGAAGCAATGAAACGCTTCGGGGGTTATTTTTAATATTAGATTACCTGCATAAATAATGATTTAGGCAGACTTTTCCGTGAACTCATCAACTGTCTCCGATCGCACCATAGTCTCGGTATTTCTCACTATGCTTACAAACGTCTTGACAAACCATAAAATAATTACATACAAAAAAGGCTCGCATAACGCACGGATGCCTATCGTATAGACCACCGAACCGTATATACCGCTGAAATGACTGTTCAGCATATCCACCTCATGCAGTCCGAGGATATTGAATATAAGTGATGAAATGAACAGCGCTGTCATGCTGATATTGAAGCGTTTCATATTTTTTGCAGTATTTATCTCATTCTGTGCTGATGAAAGCATTATCTTTATCAGCATGATGACAGCTACAGCAGATGCTATGAACACGGGAATATCCTTTATCAGTCTGAATACAAGTACGTTTCTGTATGCTTCCTGAGAATCGGCAAGCTCACGGGGAAACGACAGCATCTCATAATAGAACGGCAGCATTGCATCATGAGTTTTATAACATATTATTTCATAAACTCTTGTTACGAAACGTTGCAGCATAAAGGCTGATGCTACTGTGCCTGTCAATACAGCCATGATCTTCAATGCTTTTGTATTTCCGTTCGTTTCTCTCTTCTGTATATTCAGCGTGTGCTGTCTCGTGATAAGAGCTGTCATTATAATAAGTGCAGGGATACCGAAATACTGATATACCTGACAATAATATCTTTTGTTTTCAAAGACCCCTGTAACATATTGACGCTCAACACTTATAACATATATATGTCTTATCATCTTCCATATACTTTGTATCAGATAAGCTATACCTGCCGTCATAAGCATACGCCATCCGTTTTGTACGAAAAAGCGTTTTTTATCGGCTTTACGGAAAGCTATGAACATACATATAAATAACAATATGGGAACAGCAGTAACGATAATATTGTCTGCGATACCGTATGCGGTTTTCATGGTGAAAGTCGTGGCTGATCTGGCTGCTTTATAGGTTTCGGGAGACTTATAATTGTTGCCGACCGTAAGCCAGATGTAGAATGTACCACAGTAGTAATGTCCTATGTCAGTATCCATTGTAACTTCCGTATCAGATGCCGACATTTTCAGAACATCAAGGTCGTTAGTAAACAGGACGAATATCGCCTGACTCAAAAAGAATAATATTACCCCGACAACAAGCGCTGTAAACGTAAAGCTGATATTATGTATCTTTTTATGGGCTTTTTCCGGCATATCGTCTAAAACGACCTCTTTTTCCATTGATTGCCGCCTTTCTTTTCACTCTTGTAAAATTCGATTTATCTTGTTAATAATTATACATCAAAGCCGTTACATTGTCAATAGAAACGCCATAGCACTTTTGACTGAAAATCATAAGTGCTATGGCGAAAACTTCTTTATGAGAGTACGTCTTTCATCCCAACCGCTTTCGGGCTTAATCTATATTTCTGTTCTCTGAAAGAGGACAGTTATTATGAATAAAATCCGTCAGTGTAAACTCCAAGCTCGGTAGATATTCTGCCGTGTTCACCTGTTATCCTGATCGAGCAAATGCGCTTTTCGGCAGCACCTGCAAAAGTAACGAGGTCGGTGAGATCTTCGCCGTTGTAGCCGGGATATACGCAGAAGCGGCAGTATGTGCCTCGGCGCGCGAACCTTGCCCGACAGACGAGAGCGTCCTCGGGGCTGTAGATAAACTGCTTGTCAAATTCAAAGAAGCAGTGGCGGACGATGCCTTTGGAGATCGCATACGGATCGGCGTATTCGAACTCCCCGTATGAGCCGTCGAGGTCAGACATATGGAAATGACTTATCAAGCGCTTTGTGGCAAGTCTTTCGCCGCGCTCTATGAGTTTGCTGTCGGGATATGAGAAGCGCTTCGGAGCGGAAAAAGGCGTTATGCGAACGTGATTTGTTCCCGCAATGAATGGATAGCTATCCTCAAGCTTGTATGCGAGGTTTACTATGCCGTCCCAGACTGTCGAGTGATTTTTCACGAAGATATAGCTGCTCGTGTCGGAGTTATTCTCGTGAGTAACGTGAGGGAAAGTGTATGATCCGTCCAGAACATCGTTAATCGAGATGTTCGGTCTGAGACCCGGCTCGGTCTGATTCTGTATGAGCTGCGAGGTGAAGCCTCTCGAGGATATACCGACACAGAGCTTGTCGTCAGAAATGCTGTGGGTGATGTTGTCAGCCATGCCGTGATGAACGAGCTTTTCGTCAATATAGAGCTTCACTTCGGAAACGGCTGAGAGGTCCTGCGCATCACAGAAAAGCGATGCAGAGAGCGAGGTGTAGGGGGAATATGCATCCTTGCGAAAGGAAAAGGAAACAATGCCGGTTTCATCGGCTATCGTCTGTGAAGCTGAGTTCAGAATTATCCTTGTCTTCATTCTACCCTCACCTCAGCGAATATCGGACGCGAATAGCTGACGAGCGTTAACGTCACATCAAGATAGCCCTTGTTCTCATCGTTGACAACAAGCTTGTTTATATGACAGCCTGTGAGATGAAAATCCTTGTATTGAAGCTCGATCTCGCTGTCGCTGCGGAGAACGCTGTAAATGTCAATGAACGGGACGACAAGATGCTCCTCGTCAATTATTCTGCCTTTGATAGTGAGTCTGAGTCCGGTGAGAGGATTGGCAGACGAAAAGGTCTCGCCGCCGATGAGAGTTTCCTCGCGGAAATTACGTCCGCCGACAGCTTTGAGACTGTCGCAGTGCATCCATACATTTCCGATGCGGATAAGCTCGGTCATATCGGTGTCAAGTCCGTTTTTATTCATATAAGCGCCTCCTGTATTTCCTGATGCCGCTTGCTTTGAACTCTATCGTCATGATGGAGCGGCTGATATTTGAATCGCGTTTGAACGAAAGATCGCCGAGCGAGCAGGTAACGCCGCTGATGCGTGCTATCGCAGGCAGTATCCTGCTGTCCATGAACGCACAGAGCGAGGTCATATCGGTGTCAAGCGGCGCAACGAGCGAAATGCCTGCCGAAGCAGTGAAAGGGATGCAGAAGTTAGCATCGGTATAGATCGGCGCGGTGCTTTCAAGCCTGCGGACGGAGATGACCGTTATGGGTTCGGCGGTTTTGCGCTCGATCGGGATATTGTCGAAAGCCGAATATGCTTTTATCCTGCTGTATTTTTCAAGAGCATCGGCTACAGCCGAGATAACTGTCTCAAGCATTGGAAAGCTCCTCCCTTCCGTCTGAAAAGCCGGCGAAAACGAATGTACTGCAATTTATGAGGTCGCTGCATATATTGATATACTCCGAAACGAGCTTTGAAGCGTATTTAAGCGGAGCGCCCGTGTCGGTATTGGTGTTCATTCTGCCTACAAATGTAGATGATGTGCGGTCGTGAGCGGCATTGCACTGCTGCAAATGGAGATTTGCGATCGCTGCACAGAGGAATTCAAGGCGAAGATCCGATTTGTCGGCATCGCTGCGGAGCATTTTAAAGACCTCTGTCTGAGCAAGCTCAATCATCGGCATATAGGTATTCGCATCGGATTCACCCGAGAAAAGCAGAAAGAGCGACTTTACTGTTTCGATGTTCATTTGCAGCCTCCTATCTCATGGAAAAATCGGAAAACGACTCTTCATCGGGAGCATTTCCGCCTGCGAGCTGGACTGTGATACCTTCGGACGGAGCTTCGTTTTCGAGAGATCTTCTGAGCGCATCGAGCTGTGTGACGTCGAGTCCTGCCGCCTTGGCAGTGATCTCCTCGGCACGGCTTAAACCTCCTCGAAAGTATGCGAGTCTGCGGATGCTGCTGAGAAGCTCTCTTTCTGAATGAGTGCAGCTTTCATCAGCAGGGGTCGAGGAGATCGTGCTGTCATCGGAGAGAAAACGCTTTGTTACACCTGCGTTGACCTGTGCAGGAACTGCTACAAAGCTCCATTCGTAAGCATCGGAGATCCCTGATAGAACTGTGTGGCAGAGCTTCCCGTTGTAATTTCTGCCCTTGACGTGCTCGCAGGAGAGCTTTGCCTTATCGCTGCCGCAGACAGAGCAGAGGCGTTCGGAAGCCGCACAGGAGATGCTCACTTCTTTTTTGATCCCGCCGTCTATCTCGGCGATGAGACCCTTATTTTCGTCTGTGCGGACCATATAGACCTGTGCTTTCAGGAATCGGTAGGGTTCACTGTTCTTGGTAGTTCTTGAAGCATCTGTGACGAGCTCGGTGTCGAATATTCTTGCGGACTGGTGTGCCGAGCGCGGATCGTGGTCGAATATACCTGTCTTACCGATGAAAAGCGAGCTGAGCTTTTCGAGTGCATCGTCACTGAAGCGTTCGCAGTCGCGGTCGATCTCGTTGTCGCAGAGTATCACGGAGAAGATATAGACCTCATCCTCGGTAAGATCGCGGCGCGTAAAGCGGTTGATCTTTTCAAGCTGTTCGTTTGTCATTTTTACCTCCTTTTACGGATGCGGACTCCCCGGGGAGCANNGGAGGAGAGTCCGCCTTTGATACACTTCTTAGCCAATTGTGAGCACCTTTACTGCATCCGATGCAATCTTCTTGAAGCCGCATGTGATGGACACTGTAATACTGTCGAGCTGGCGGTCGATGAGCTTGTCGGTCTCCATGAGAAGATCGGAGCTTGTTATGAATTCGAGCGCGAAGTTCTTGTCGATGCCGATGATCTTGCTGTCGTCTGCGGCGCCTGTCTTGATGAGCTCTGCGCCGAACGGGAGTCTGATCCTGCCGTTCTCGTCAGCCTTTATCTCGGAGAGCTGACTCATTGCGGCGATCTTTGATGCCGATGCAGGAGAAACGATGACCGTGTTCATATCAAAGCTGCCAAATGAGCCGTAGAGGGAGACGAGATCTGCATAGGAGAGCGATGATGTAGTGATGGGAGTTACGTTCTGAGCAAGCACCTCGAGAGCCTTTGCGGTAACGGCTGATGCGAGCTTTACGCCGATGCTTCTGAGCATTACGCCGAAAACATCGAGTCTCTGCTGGCGAACCGCTTCATATGAAGCGTTGATAAGTCTGCCGTACTTGGCAAGAACTGTTGCTGAGGAAGCCTCGGTAACAGTAGATGCGGGAAGAGCGCCTCCCTGAGCGGTTACAGCATATGCGGCGGAATCATCAAGTGTGCAGCCGAGATACTGACCGCTCTCGCAAGAGGTCTTTACTGCACAGATCGAATTGAGAACAGCCTCATCAAAGCCCTTTCTGATGCTTCTTGTGACGAACTCGGGAAAGAGAACGGCTGTCTCGGTCGATGAGAAGAACTTCTCAACGCGGTCGCAGTCCGAGCCGCTCACTCTGATGCTGAATCTTTTAAGCTGGCGCTCATATGCGTCGAGCTTTTCGAGGGGAGTGCCGATATAAGCTGAGGAGGGGTCAAGTTCCTCGAGAGCAGCAGTAAATGACTTTCCGCTGAGATTGTAAAGACCCTTTTCAAGTTTGATTTCGTTATACATGATATACCTCCAAAAAATAATAGATTAATCCTGACGCGCAGCGGCGTCAAGGCGCATTTCGATCTCTCTTGCCTGAGCATTTTTGAGTCGTGCCTCGGCAAGCTCTGTTTCATCCTGAAGATTTATGATATCCCACTCTACCGAGCAGACGGCGTTTATGCCCTCGGAGCAGAGGAAGGAGTTGCAGATGCCGCGTATTACGGGAGTGATGATGCGGCGGTAGTATTCAAGCTCAGAGGTGAGTATATCAGACTGCTGAGCTGACATGCGTTCCGTACTGTTCCAGTTGAGTCCGAGCAGGAAAGGCGGTATCGAGAGCTTAGCCGTGATCTGCTCGAGGAGCTGGCGGACAGGTACATTTGTATCAAAGAGCTGATTTTCGGCTCCGATAACTTTTATGTCGATATCGCCGACGGCAACGAAGTCTTTGACCTGACCGTAACGTGAGGAATTCATCCCGTCAGCCCATTCGCGTGCGATCTGGACGGCTCTTTCGCGCGACCATACCGCATCTCCGCTGTCCTTATCGGGCTTGTATGTTACGGCGTATCGGACATTTCCGGCACGGTCGAAGTTCTGACCGATGCACTGGTATATACGCAGAAGAATACTGCTGAGAGAGGGAAGTCCTCTGAGGAGCGAGCGCTTTCCGGTAAGCTCGGAATAGACTATCCGTTCGGGATGAGCTAACTCGCGGAGCTTGCCGCCGGGCATACGGAGCAGGTATTTTCTGCTGAGAGGATCGCTTCCCTCGGTGACTTCGACCTTGGAAACGTCTCCGAGATAAAGTCCTGCGATGCGTTTCTCGTTCGGGTCGGCAACGATCGCCGAGCCATATGTGAGAAGGCTGTCGAGATACGAATCGGCAAAGGTTTGGAGCGAAATTCCCGTAAGACCTACTGGAACATTTTCGGCGAACCTTTCGAGCATTGGCTGGAAACGTTCGTCCGAGCAGACCACTCTGAATCCGCCTGTGAGCCTCACGATCTTCATGAGAGCGGCATCCACTATGGGAACTGCGTATCTGAGTCTGTCGTAGAGCTCCTTTTCGATAGGGGTCACATTGTCCGGAAGCGCATCGGAGAGCATGTGAGGAGATCTTTCAGCCTGAACAAGCTGAATGTCCTGTCTTGCCGCTTCTCTGCGCTTTTTCTTGAAGAGATTCATTTTTACCTCCTTTTTAAGGTGATAGAACGGTCACTCTCTCGCAACGGAGAGAGCGATGAGATCGCCGCCGCGTGATTCACACATCATGTCCGAGACGAAATAGCGCATATCGTCCATAGCGTGATCGTTTTCCTTGATCGGAGCATCGCCTGCGGAGCGGTCATTCCAGCGATACAGCGAGAATTCGCGGATAATATCCCTGCAATCCTCGTGGATGAAAAGCCTATCCTGCCTGAGAGCGGCGGAAACACGTCTTATACCCGTTACCACGTCATTATCGGCTTTGACAACATGGAAGCGTCGGTGTCTGCGGATACACTCGATAAAGCTTGCAGCCGAGGGGTCAACAATTACTTTTGATATGCTGAAGCCCTCGGCGAGCTGTTCCAATGCCTGATAATGCTCCTCATCGGTTCGGGAGATACCCTCGCGCTTTGAGGAGTAGTAGTATTCGCGGAGCCTGTACCACTTTCCGTCTGAAATTCCCCACAATCCGAAGGAGGAGGGATTCACAGTGCCGTAGTCACAGGAGATGACGTATCTTTCGCATTCAATGCTGCCTGAGAAGATATGTCTGCGTGCGTTGAACATGGGGTAAACGATGCCCTCGGATGCGACCCATTTTCCAAGCACGAAGCGCTCATAGAAAGCGCCCGAATAAAGCCGCTTATAGCGTTCCTTGAGCTTGGTCGGGAGGGACGGGTTGTCATCCATGGTGAAGTGGAGATAGAGTGCTTTTTTCTCAGCGGCTTTCAGTATCCATTCGCGGTAGAACCAGTGAGCGGGGTTGTCCGGATTGCAGTTGAACCAAAGCTTCGAGCCGCTGACGGAGCATCGTGCGATCGCCTGCTCAACGAACGAGCGCGGCATCAGTGCGACCTCATCGAGGAAGACTCCCGAGAGGGTAATGCCCTGAATAAGCGAAGCCGAGCCCTCATCCTTGCCGCCGAAGTAGTAGAAGCGGTTGGTTATTCCGGAGAGTGTCACATCGACATAGCCTGCACTGAGCTTTTCGGAACAGATGCACCCGACCGATCTAAGCTGTGAGAGGAGCGGTGTAATGACGTTGCGTTTCAGCGAGGTGACGGTCTTTCCGCAGATCGCGAACGTTCCGCCATTAAAGCGCGAGGATGCCCAAAATATGAATCCGAGCGACATAGACAGCGTTTTTCCGCTTCGGACAGCGCCGTCGCAGATTATAGCATCGAGGTCGGAGTATTTCGGCTTGTTCCACCACGTCAGTGCAAGCGCCTGTTTTTTCGAGAATCGCTTAATCATCCGCATCATCCTCATTCGCTGCTGAGAGAGCTTTTATAAGATCGGCGGCATTTCCGCGGTCGCTGTTAGTGTTTGAGAACTCAAACAGCTTTTCGAGCGCCTTGATACGGTCGAAGAACTTGATCTCAACACCGCCTCCCTTAACGCGTTTTATCTCGGAGACGTTGAAAAGATCGAGTCGTTCAACGACCGACTTCGGCGGAAGCTCGTCCGCAAAGACAAGATACACCGCATCCTTGCAGCTTCCGAACGCAAGCCGCTTTAGACCTGTCAGAACGTCTCCGCTGTCGGCGAGTACGCTTCTTAGTTGATTGATGAATCTGCGGGACTTTTTTTGCCCCTTTCC
>DHYN01000088.1:8359-12411 GCA_002414125.1 Ruminococcus sp. UBA5129
CGGGAATCCCGCGTGCAGTGCAGCTTCCTCAACGCTTCCAAGAAGCACATAGCCGATGCAAAAGCTCTTTCTTTTTGCTGACAGAGAATCAACACTCATAAAAATCTCCTTTCCTGACGGCTTACTATAGGAATCATTGTTTAAATCGCGCCTGACGGCTTGATGCACATCTTGCTTCCTATACCGTTCGGAAAGGGGCAAAAAAAGTCCCCTATTCAACGTTATAGCATTGAATAAGGGAAAAATAAATTATATTTTCAGAGAGTTGCACAATTGCCAACATCATAAACTGTAGGAAACCGCCAATAGATATGGCTACATCCGTATATTGAAGCAGATGCTTTCACCCTCGTGATTATCGACAGTGAGCTTGAAGCGGTGCTTGTCGATTATAGATTTTGCAATAGCGAGACCGAGTCCGTAACCGCCTGTTGCACGGCATCGCGAATCGTCACTTCGATAGAAGCGCTCGAAGATCATTTCCTTTTCGGACTCCTTGACACCGCTGCCCGTATTGAATACCGACAGGAGCTTCTTGTCGCCGACCTCGGTGAGCGTTACCTTGACGGTACCGCCGTCATTGGAGTATTTCAGCGCGTTGTCGATGAATATGGCAGTCATCTGCTTAATGTGCTTTTCGCTGCCGTTGAGGGTCAGACCGCTTTGAATGTCGATCTCAAGGTGTCTGTTTTCCTCAAAAGCGCGGCACTCGAACGGTAGCGTTGTATTCTCGACAGCCTTGCTCAGCTCGAAATTGCCGCATACGAAGCCGGCAGCCTTATTTTCGAGACGAGTTAAGCTGAGCAGGTCGTTCACGAGCACGTTCATGCGTTCTGCCTGTGATTTGATATAGGTAAGCCACTTGTTTTCGCCTATTTCATCGGACAGTACATCGGCGTTAGCTGAAATGACGGTCAGCGGTGTCTTAAGCTCATGGCTTGCATCCGAGATGAACTGCTTCTGTTTATCGAAAGCCGCCTTGACAGGCTCGATGCTCTTTTTTGACAGGAAATACGCGATGATAGCAAGGACGATGAAGCAGACGATACCGATCGCGTAAGTGGTTCTCTTGAGACTGGCAAGCATTTCAAGCTCTGCGCTTTTGTCGGTGAACACCATGAGCGTACCGTTATCCTTGCCAAGAGTACAGAATTGGTAGGAATTGAGCATTCCCGAAGCAGCATCGTTATCGAGGATAGCATCAATATACGTTTGAGCCGTGTCGGAGGAGAGCGACTCGTTGTTGAGCGAAGCGATAAACTTTCCTGAATTGTCAGCCATGATAACGAAGAAGTCGATCGAGCCGAGCGTTTTCGGGATAGGCTCACGGTGCTTGTCATCGCCGATTACCTTATCATAGTCATTATTGTCACGAACAATGTCGAAGCCGTCGAGAACGGGTTCCATGACGTTTGCGAGTTGAGCGATCTCGTTTTCATCGGAGAGTGCTGCCAAAGCGTTCTCGCACATAGTAGAGGGCTGCGTGGGATCGGTCGTCTCCTGCGGATCATGATCGTGATTTTGAATGTTCCACGTTCCTTCATTCGAGAAAGCCGGCGGAAAGCTGTACGGTGGGTAGTACATATTCATCCACCACTGATCATAGCTGGGAGGGAATTTCCACGGATCATATTCGGGGTACCCGCCGTTCCACCATGGGTTATCTCCGTGGTTTGGGAGAGTTTCTTTCTGCCCCTCGGGCACTGTCGGCTTCTGAGGCTCATGCTGATGCGGCACATCGGAGGGCTTTGTAGTTTCCTGATGATCTGGTTTGACACGGTATGTTGTCGGCTGAGGCGCAGTCTGAATGGGAGGAGTGGGAGCATTTGTTACATGCTGCTGAGGTGATGTTTCGGGAGTCTGCGGAGCTTCAGTCGGCAAATCCTCGGACGGAGCAGTCGGATCCTCGGAAGTGAGCGAGTCAAGCGGCTCTGTCGGAGCATCGGAGGGTATGTCCGTTACGGCGATCGTAGGTTCTTCTGTGAGTTCCCCGGCAGCCGCAGAGGTCTGAGACGGCTCTGTCGGAGTCTGTACAGGCGGCTTATTGTCGATAGGTTTGTCCTTTTCAGACAAGTGCGGAGGAACTGTCGAACTGTCATGACCGGGTCTATAGTAAGTGAAGGTCGAAGTCGAATCGTCATACTCGATGCCCGATGCGATCTGCCGCAGCACGACCTTTGACTGTCGCTGCATAACCGCTTCCATTATGAGATTTATGGATACGAGCAGAGCGATGAAAACTGTCAGAAGTATGCTTATGACGATGCCGAAGAAGCGCATCTGCACTTTTTTGAACATATTGTCTTTTTTGAACATAGGCTTCACCTCCGTCGTTATTCGATCGAATATCCTATGCCGCGTGCGGTTTTTATCTTAATGTCAGTGCCGATAGCGCTGAGCTTTTTGCGCAGGAACGAGATATAGACTTCGATGTTATTGTATTCCACATCGCTCTCGAATCCCCATATTTTCTCGATTATGCGTTCCTTTGGGAGAATGCGTTTCGGGTTGGTCATCAGCATCTCCATTATCTGATATTCTTTGAGACTGAGCTTAACATCGTTTTCGTTGTAGGTCATCGAGCACGAGTCCTTATTGAGGATAAGACCGCAGTAGCTCAGCTTGCTGTCATCGACTATCTCGCCCTTGCGGCGAGTAAGTGCGCGGATGCGCGCGAGGAGCTCGCCCGTGACGAACGGCTTTGTGAGGTAGTCGTCCGCACCGCAGTCAAGTCCGTTGATCTTGTCCTCAATTTCGCTTCGTGCAGTGAGCAGGATCACAGGAGTAGAGATCTTTTCGTTTCTGATATTTCTGAGTATCTCGATGCCGTTCATTCCGGGGAGCATTATATCGAGCACGATGCAGTCATAAATGTCGGTCAGAGCGTTATCGAGACCGTCTATGCCATTATAAACGGTGTCCACAGCATAGCGGTGACGTTTAAGTATTTCGGAGAGCGCATCAGCGAGCTGAGTCTCGTCCTCAACAACAAGAATTTTCATAATTATCACCTTTTTATGTTATACATGCTTATATTGTCATTGTGTAAACTATCTTAATATACATTATATCATAAAAGCTTGAAAGAAGCTTAAAATCCTTCCAATTTGACATTTGATAAAAGAGAGAAAATAAAGCAGTTTTTTTGTGCAATCCAACAATTTTTTATTTGACAGTTAAAGAGTTGTTGACTAATAAAATAATGTATGATACAATTATAAAGATAATAGAGGGGAGGGAGTTCATATGCTTTCTACTGCGGCACGCAAAAAATCGGGAATGGCAAAGGCATTTGGCTCGGACTCAAAGAGGTATAATGAGTTATACCAGCAATTCTGTCAGAAGGGGTATACAAAAGAGCTTTGCGACGAGTATGCGGAAGCTTTCATAAACAACGAGAAGAAGCCGAGCGCAGCTGATGTTATTCAGGTGGCGGCAATGTACGGCGAGCTGAGCGACCATAAATCTGCCGATTTCTACCTTGAAATGCTGTCCGACAGAAAGCTTACCGGTGAGGTGAGATACCAGTACTGCATTCAGCGAATGAGAAACCTCAGCCTTAGCGGCAGAGCAAGAGATGCTGTCCACTTCCGTACGGCAAATATCGACTTCATCCAGAATTATATGGAGAAGAAGGGTATCCTCAATACTGACATCGAAATGTATATCGCTTTGGCTCTCGTGGACTGCGTTTCCGAGCAGTACAGATATGCATTCAAGACTCTCAACTTCGGATATAAGCCTACAGGACGCAATGACGAGAAGCTTCTCAGGCTCTTTATCACCGCTGTTTACATTTACAGCAAGTGCGGCGATCAGGAGGGCTTCGATCAGTCTATCATCAATGCTACGAGCTGTATCAAGCTCTTCAGCAGCTTCAGCTTCAGTTGGAGCCGCGAGCACTTTATCAACCTTTTAAACAATGCGGCAAACGGCGCTCTTTAATGGAAAAATAAAGCTGTTAATTATACACATATAAAAGTAAGCCCGAAAGTAGTTTTATAACTTCTTTCGGGCTTATTAAATTAGTGGCAATTTATCCTGCTGAAAAG
>DHYN01000108.1 GCA_002414125.1 Ruminococcus sp. UBA5129
CCTTGCACATTATCATTGCAAGTCTGTCAAGACCGATACCCATACCACCGTGAGGCGGTGCAGCGTAACGGTACGCATCAACAAGGAAGCCAAATTTAGCCTTGATCTCCTCTTCGGTCATGCCAAGAGCTTCAAACATCCTCTGCTGGAGCTCAAAATCGGTTATACGCATCGAACCGCTCGAAAGCTCGGTACCGTTAAGAACGAGATCCCAAGCCTTTGCACGAACATTTACAGGGTCGGTATCTAGATACTCGATACACTCCTCCATCGGCATTGTGAACGGATGATGAGCTGCCACCCAGGCTCCGTTTTCGTCATCATACTCGAAGAACGGCATTTCGGTGATCCAAAGGAAGTTATAGGTATCCTCAGGGATAACGCCAAGGCGCTTTCCTGCAATAAGACGGATAGCCCCGAGCGTGGAAAGGACTGTCTTTGTCTTGTCTGCACAGATGAGAACGAGGTCGCCCGGCTGAGCATCTACAGCATTGCATATCCTTTCGAGGTCGCCGTCGGCAAGGAATTTCTTGAACGAGCAATTCGGCTCATCTGCCCAACGGATATACGCGAGACCCTTTGCACCGATTCCCTTTGCATGTTCAATGAGCTTGTCGATCTCCTTGCGCGTATACGTTTCAGCTCCGTTTTTTACGTTGACAGCGCGTACCGACCCTCCCTCTTCAACTGCATTCCTGAATACAACGAAGTCGATCCCACTGACTGTCTCGGTGATGTCCTGTATCTCAAAACCGAATCGTGTATCGGGCTTATCCGAACCGTATCTGTTCATCGCATCGGCAAATGTTAGTCTCGGGAGCGGAGTGGGTATATCCACATCCATTACCTCCTTGAAAACACGCTGTACGAAGCCCTCAACGCAAGTCTGGATGTCGTCAGCATCGACGAACGACATCTCAAGGTCGATCTGTGTAAACTCGGGCTGTCTGTCGGCACGAAGATCCTCATCACGAAAGCAGCGTGCAAGCTGAATATATCTGTCGTAGCCTGCGATCATGAGAAGCTGCTTGTAGATCTGAGGCGACTGCGGAAGTGCATAGAATTTGCCATTGTGGACTCTTGACGGAATGAGGTAGTCTCTTGCGCCCTCGGGAGTCGATTTCATCATCATGGGAGTTTCTATTTCGAGGAAGCCGTTCTCGTAAAAGTACTCACGCGTGACCCTTGCGATCTCGTGGCGCATCATAATATTCCTCTGGAGCGGTGCACGTCTCAGATCGAGATAACGGTGCTTAAGACGAAGCTCCTCATTTACCTTGGTCTCGTTTGTGATCTCAAAAGGAGGTGTTTCTGCCTTTGCAAGTATTCTGAGGTCATCAACGACTATCTCAACGTGACCAGTTTTGAGCTTATCATTTTTGCTCTCACGTTCGCGGACCATGCCCTTTGCCATAAGGACAAATTCGCTTCTGCACGAAGCCGCTTTCTCAAATACAGAGCGCTCGGTAGCCTCATCGAATGTAAGCTGGACAACGCCTGTCCTGTCGCGGAGAACGATGAAAATGAGGCTTCCCTTGTCGCGTATCTTATCGACAAAGCCGCCTACAACGACCTCCCTGCCTGCTTCTGTCACCTCGCCGCAGTAGTGCGTGCGCTTTAGTCCTTTCATATTATCAGCCATATTATTCCTCCTCCTTACAGCATCCGCATGAACATCCGTGCTCGTGTGCCTGAGCTGCGGCAGCCTCCTCAAAGAGCTTAACGGTCGCCGAATCATCAAGCGAATCAAGCATCCTGTCTATATAAAGCGAATCAAAATTAGCAGTAAACTTATCATCGAGCCTTACGGGAGTCTCCTTGCCCGATTCCATTTCCTTAAGCTTAGCGCTTCCCTCGGCGATCTCGTTGTCACCGAGAACAACGGTAAATGCCGCACCGATCTTGTTTGCGTACTTCATCTGAGCCTTAAGTCCGCGTCCAACAACATCATATTCCGCACGGTAGCCGTAATCACGAAGCTCCTTTGCAAGCGACATAGCCTTCTCAAGCGCATCATCACCCATCGTAGCGAAATAGATGTCACATTTTTTGGGGGTCAGGTAGTCGCACTCCTGCTTGTCCATTACGATAAGGAGACGCTCGATGCCCATACCGAAGCCGAGAGCAGGAGTATGCTGACCGCCGAGCTCCTCGATGAGACCGTCATAACGTCCGCCGCCGCATACCGTGCCCTGAGCGCCGATCTCGGTCGTAACGAACTCGAACACCGTCTTTGTATAATAGTCAAGACCGCGGACAATCTTGGGATTTATCTTGAATTCAATACCGAGCTTTGTGAGATACTTTTGGAGCTTCTCGAAATGATCTCTGCACTCATCACAGAGGTAATCAAGAATAACGGGAGCGTCCTTAGCGATCTCCGAGCAGATCGGACTTTTGCAGTCAAGGATACGCATCGGATTCTTTTCAAGACGTCCGAGGCATGTATCGCAAAGCTCGTCCTTGCGCGCATCGAAGAATGCTCTGAGCGCTTCATGATACTTCGCACGACATGTCGGGCATCCGATCGAGTTTATATAGAGCTCGATGTTTTTAAGTCCGAGACGATCGAGTATCGTCTTAGCGAGCGAGATGACCTCGGCATCTGCGCACGGCGACTGACTTCCTGCCATTTCCACACCGAACTGGTGGAACTCGCGGAGCCGTCCTGCCTGCGGACGCTCGTGACGGAAGCATGAGGTAATATAGAATACCCTCTGCGGCAGAGCTTCGTTAAGCAGTCCGTTCTGTAGCATCGCGCGGATAGTACCCGCAGTACCCTCAGGACGGAGTGTGAACTTAGTTTCCTTAGCCATAACCGTATACATTTCTTTCTGCACAACATCGGTGGTTTCGCCGACAGAACGCAGGAAAAGGTCAGTATTTTCAAAGGTAGGCACTCTGATCTCGCCGAAGCCAAAGCTCTCTGCGGTCTCTCTTGCTATTTTTTCAACGGTATACCACTTGTGGATATCCTTCGGAAGCACATCCTCGGTGCCGTTGGGTCTCTTGATATTACTTGCCATATTTTCCAAGCCTTTCAAATAAATTAACATGAAAATTGTCCCTAATTACAGGGACAATTCGTCATCAGATTGATGGTGTTCCGACTTCACGCCAGTCGAGATCGCCTCTTTCGAGTGCGAGGATGAGCGCTTCAGCCGTTGCGATGTTTGTTGCAACGGGTACGTTATGAACATCACATACTCTAAGCAGGTTCATATCGTGTGCATCGGTGCTCTTGGGATTGATCGGATCTCTGAAGAAGAGCAGAACGTCCACCTCATTGCATGAAAGGAGTGAGATTATCTGCTCTGCACCGCCCTGTCCGCTAAGGTATCTCTTGATCGGCAGACCCGTTGCTTCGCTTACCTGCTTACCTGTAGTATTTGTTGCAATTAGATTATGCTTTGACAGAATTCCGCAGTATGCACTGCAGAACTGAACCATAAGTTCTTTTTTGGCATCATGTGCTATTATTGCGATCGTCATGCTTTAATTCCTTTCCACCGCTTAGCGATTAATTATTTTACGGTAATCGAATTACCAAAATTTTACGAGATCTTAACGCTCAGCGGAACAAGTTCACCGCCGAGTCTCTTTGAGATCGAGTCGAAAGCTCTGAGTGCGAGCGAATCTGTCGGGATAGGCTCGCCCGTACCTGTTGAAAGCGAGAGCTTGAAGTCATCCGGAATAACGCCGATGAGCTGTACTCCGACATCATCTATGATCTGGTCGAGGTGGGAAATGAGCTTACTGCCGACAACCTTTTTGCTTACCTTATTGATGATGAGACGCTGACTCTTATTTCCTCTGTTGTAGAACTCATCCGACATAAGAGTAGCATCGCGGATACATACGGGATCGGGAGTAGTTATAACGAGAATGAGGTTAGCCTGTTCAACGATCTCGAATACTCTTGAATTGATTCCTGCACCGGTGTCGATGATGATATACTCAAAGTACTTCTTTACCGACTGACAGATCTCCACGATCTGCTCGGCATTTACTGTCGTAAGAGTTTTTGGTGCACAGAGAATGCTCAGGTTGGAAGCCATCGGAACCTGACACGCCGCATCGAGAACCTTTTTCTTGCCGTTCAGAACATCGGTAAGGTCGGTTTTGATCTGTCCCTCCATACCGAACATGATATCGAGACATCTGAGACCGAAATCGAGCTCAATGATAAGTGTTCTGTGTCCCTGCTTAGCGAGTGTATAGCCAAGACCTGCACAAATTGTTGATTTACCTGTGCCGCCCTTACCGGACGTTACTGCGATTACTTTAGCCATTGTATATCCTTTCCGAGTCCCGGTGCTGATGTGCCGTTTGGCACTGCGGGAATTCAATGCTATAATTCTTCATTACATATTATACCATAAAAATCAGATTTGTCAAAGCACTTTTTGATAAAAAAATCATAATTGTGCAATATAGTGCTTTTCATCATCCTTTTATTGTGCACTTTTTACACCAAATTTATTAATTTCGGCTGTTAACTTGTCAATTGTTTTTTCAATTCCGCAGCCGTTTTCATCAATAACAATATCCGCGTACTTTTCATAAAGCTCGGAACGCTCATCGAACAGCTCACGGAGCGTCTGACCGTCGCGTATAACGACACCTCTGTGTCTTATGTCGCTTAATCTGCTGCTGAGCGTTTCGTAGTCGAGACGAAGGTAAACTATCACGGAATCCTCCGCAAAATGAGCCATTGCCTCCTCGCCGTAAACTGCGCTTCCGCCCGTAGCAATAACTGTTTTTTCAACAGAAATGCTGCTGTTAACGCGGTTTTCCACCTCGATAAAGCCGTCGATGCCTTTCTCGGCAATGATCTCGCAGAGGAGCTTCCCCTCCTCCTGTTGGATCACGATATCCGAATCAAGGAATTTGTATCCGAGTATCTTCGCCAAAATTACGCCGACCGTACTCTTTCCCACACCCGGCATTCCGATGAGAACTATATTACTCTTCATATTTATCCTCCATGTAAAGCTTTCCCTGCCATGTATCAAGCTCGGCAAGCCGCTTGTCGATCGCTCCGAGCACCGCGATCTTGTCTGCGCTCCAGAGCGGCGCTATAAGCTTTTTCTTGTCGCCATCTCCGGTGATCCGCTCGATGACCGTCTCAGGCGGCAAAAGCTCCAGCTGTCGAACTACCGTATCGACATACTCCTCCCGCGAAAGCAGCGGAAACGGCTCTGTCTCGTACATATCTCCGAGCCGTGTACCGCGTATGACATGAAGCATCTGTATCTTCACCGCATCGGGCTTCATACGCGCAAGCTCGCGTGCAGTCTCAAGCATGTCGTCATCGGTCTCGCCGGGCAATCCGTTAATGATATGCAGGCAGACGCGTATACCGCGTTTTTTCAGTCTGAAATATCCCTCCAAAAACTCCCTATGAGTGTAGCAACGATTGACAGATGCGAGTGTGCGCTCGTTAGACGACTGCATCCCCAGCTCGACCGTCAAATGCGTTCTATGTGAAAGCTCCGTCAGCAGATCAAGCACTTCTTCGGGAAGGCAGTCGGCACGAGTACCGACAGATATTCCGTGCAGTCCGTCGAACGAAAGCACCTCATTGTACAGTTCCGCGAGCCGTTCCACCGATGCATATGTGTTAGTATTCGCCTGAAAATAAGCAATTATCGGCGCTTCGCCGCTCTTGCGGAAAATTCTGTCGCGCTCGCGTGAAAGCTGCTGCATGGCGGTGAGTCCTCCGCTCGTGAAATGNNCCGAAAGTGCATCCGCCTGTTCCGCGGCTTCCGTCAATATTCGGACAGGTGAATCCACAGTCGAGCACAGCTTTGTACACTCTGCCACCAAAGGTTCTGCGGTTATAGTAATTCAGCGTGTGATAGCGCTTATTGTCTGACGAATACTCAAACGGACTTTTCATAGACTCACCTCGTATACAAAGGNNATGACCGTCCAGCCTCTTATCATGTATTAATCGGCAACGAGCTCAGACATGTCGTACAGTCCTGCGCCCTTATCGCTGATGTAGATCGCTGCATTTATCGAACCCTCGGCAAAAACAGACTTTGAAGCAGCCGAGTGCGAGAGTGTGATGACCTCATCGTGACCTGCAAAAATGACGTCATGCTCGCCGACGATAGTGCCGCCTCTGATAGCGTGCATACCGATCTCGTTCTTATCGCGCTTCTGACGGCGCGAATGGCGGTCGTAAACGTAATTCTTTGAGTTGTCAAGAGTCTCGTTTATCGCATTTGCAAGCATGATAGCCGTTCCGCTCGGAGCGTCTATCTTCTGATTGTGGTGCTTCTCGACTATTTCAATATCGAAGCGGTCTCCGAGTATTGAAGCAGCCTTCTTTGCAAGCTTAACAAGGAGGTTGATGCCGAGCGACATGTTGAATGTGAAGAACACTGCGATCTGCTCGGAAGCAGCCTTTATCCTCGCGATCTGCTCATCGCTGTATCCTGTTGTTGCAAGGACTATCGGCGTTCCTGTCGAGAGGCAGTATCCGAGAAGTCCGTCAAGCGATGCAGGATTGGAAAAATCAATGATAACATCCGGCTTTTCAGGGAGCTTTTCCGGCGATTCTACGATCGGGAAATCTGCATACTGCGCAGTATAAGTATCAATACCGGCAATAACCGTGCAGTCATCCCGAGTGCAGATGCAGTTGTAAATGGTCTTGCCCATTTTTCCGTTTGCTCCGCAGATAGCTATTTTAGTCATTCCTAACACCTCTTTCCTCAACCGATGAGACCATGCTTTTCAAGAGAAGCTCTCAGAGCAGCCTTGTGCTCGTCGGACATCTCGTAAAGCGGCATACGGCATGGACCTGCCTTAACGCCCATCATATTCATGGCTTCCTTTACGGGAATGGGGTTAACCTCGATAAAGAGGTTGTTGATGAGGTCGAGATACTTGATCTGAAGCTTTGTAGCCTCGGCATAATTATTATCAAGGCAGTACTGAGCCATCATATGGGTCTCCTTCGGAATAACGTGAGAAAGTACCGAGATAACGCCCTTTGCGCCGAGAGACATCATGGGAACAATCATATCGTCATTGCCGCTGTAAACATCAAGGCTGTCACCGCACTCTGCGATGAGCTTTGCAGCATAGCTTATATTTCCGCTTGCCTCCTTGACAGCCACGATATTCCTGTGCTTTGCAAGCTCCTTGGCTGTGGAAATTTCAATGCTCATGCCTGTTCTGCCGGGGATATTGTAGAGGATAATCGGAATATTCACCGCATCAGCAATGGCAGTAAAATGAGCGATAAGACCTCTCTGTGACGTCTTGTTGTAATAGGGAGTAACGAGGAGGAGTCCGTCAGCGCCGACAGCCTCCGCTTCCTTTGAAAGCTCAATAGCGTACTTTGTATCATTGCTTCCTGTACCTGCGATGACCGGTACTCTGCCTGCGGTCTTTTCAACGGTGAACCTGATAGCCTCGATATGTTCCTCATCTGTCATCGTTGAAGCCTCACCGGTCGTTCCGCAAATGATTATCGCATCAGTGCCGTTCGTGATCTGGTCGTCAATGATCTCACCGAGACAGTCGTAATTTATCGAACCGTCGTCATACATAGGCGTGATTATAGCGATGCCTGCACCTGTGAAGATCGTATTTTTCATGGTGATCTGTCCTTTCCGTAAAGGCAGAACCCCGCCAAGCTGACCTTGCGGACGATCTCCTCTGAATCCGTACTTTTACCCATATGG
>DHYN01000019.1 GCA_002414125.1 Ruminococcus sp. UBA5129
CGCTATAAGAATTACTTGCAGAATTATCTGCCCTAACATAAAATGACCTCCATGATGGTATGTTTTTCAAAATCACTCCCAATAACCGTCTCGATATTGCATACATAAAAAGTAAATGCAGTTGCCATGGAATTTTCGCCGTTAATACTTGACAATTTGCAGATTATACGTTATAATATATTAAATAATTCACAGCAGGAGGTGCATAGCTGCATGGACGGTGCCGCTGACGGCAGTATACCGCATAATTTAGTTATAACGCTTTGGTCAATATAGATACTCGGGCATGGTCTGCACTGTATTGTGTTAGGCTATGCCTTTAACTCGTTAGGCTGATTTTGAAAAACATACCATCATGGAGGTCATTTTATGTTAGGGCAGATAATTCTGCAAGTAATTCTTATAGCGCTGAGCGCGGTATTCACATGTGCAGAGACGTCAGTGATCGCAGTAAGCGATACGCATCTTGAAAAGCTTGCGGCGAGCGGAGACAAAAGAGCTGTCCGTCTGAAAAAGCTCACATCTGAGCCGACACGCTTCCTCTCAACGATAAGGACGGCTGTAACGCTCGTGGGCTTCATAGGCGCAGCATTTGCGGCGGCAGGCTTTTCGACTCGCCTTACATACGCACTTGACGGACTCAAGCTTGGCATTCCACACGAAACACTCGGCGCAATATCAATTATAGCTGCCGCGATCGTGCTCACCTTCCTCACGATAGTATTCGGCGAGCTTGTACCTAAGCGCATTGCAGCTAAAGACCCGGAAAAGCTTGCGCTCGTGATGTCAAGATTTATAGTTTTAGTATCAAGGCTGTTTGCGCCGTTTGTGTGGCTGCTCAATATCACGTCACGCGGAATTCTCAGACTCATTCAGATCGACCCTGATGCCGAGTCCGATACAGTCACTGAGGAGGAGATCATAATGATGTCCGATGCCGGTGCGGAAAACGGCACTATTGACGAGACCGAGCATAAGATCATCAAGAATGTGTTCGCGTTTGACGACATGACAGCAGAGCAGATATGCACCCACCGTACTGATGTATCAGTGCTTTGGGAGGAGGAGAGTAGCGCCGAATGGGAAGCTACCATCCATCGCACGCGGCATTCGGTATTCCCGATCTGCGGAGACAGTGTAGATAACGTTATAGGCGTTCTGAATGCGAAGGATTATTTCCGTCTTGACGACAAGAGTAAGGAAAACATAATGAAGAGTATAGTCCGCGAGCCGTATTTCGTCCACGAGAACATGAAAGCCGATCAGCTTTTTGCCAAAATGAAGCGCAACGATGCAGACCATTTTGCGGTAGTTGTCGATGAATACGGCGGAATGAGCGGCATCATCACCGTGACTGACCTCGTTGAGCAGCTTGTGGGTGAGTTTGACAGCGACGATCAGGACGAGCCCTCGGCAAAATTTCTTCAGCTTGAAGCGAATGTATGGGCGATCCCCGGCATAACCGCTTTGAACGAGGTTGCGGATGAGCTTGATATACCGCTTCCTGCCGATAAATATGACACGTTCGGCGGATATGTCATCGCCGTACTCGGAGAGATCCCCAAGGACGGCACGAGGACATATATTGATACCGACAGTCTGCATATAGATATACTCGAGATCAAGCATCACAGAATAGAATTATGCCGCGTTTCAAAGAAAGCTCCGCCGCAAACAAAGGAAGATGAAGAATAATGACCGAATTTCTTGTCAGACGCTTCGTGAAGAACAGCGATGATATCAATAACCCTGCTGTAAGGGGAAATTACGGTATGCTGAGCAGCATTACCGGAATAATATGCAATATATTTCTGTTTCTGCTGAAATATATTATGGGAACTCTCTCAGGCTCGATAGCGATCGTCTCAGATGCGTTCAACAATCTTTCCGACAGCGCAAGCTGCATCGTTACGCTGTTCGGCTATAAGCTCGCCGCAAAGCCTGCCGACAAGGATCATCCGTTCGGTCACGGCAGAATGGAGTACCTTACATCACTTATAATTGCCGCCGTAATTATCGTAATGGGTATTGAGCTGTTCAAGGATTCCGCGGAAAAGGTGATTCATCCCGAAAAAGTAAAGTTCAGCGTGCTTGTTATCGTATCGCTCGCAGCTTCGATCGGAATAAAGCTCTGGATGTCGGTATTCAACACAAAGCTTGGCAATAAAATTAATTCCACCGTGATGCTTGCGACAGCTAAGGACAGCCGAAGTGACGTGATCGCTACCCTTGCAACGGTGATCTCGGTAACGGCATCGCTTTTCACCGACTTGCCGATCGATGGTGTTATGGGAATTTTGGTTTCGATCTTCATTTTGAGATCGGGCTATGAGATAATCTGTGATACAGTGGACGAGCTTCTTGGAAAGCCTGCGGATGCCGGATGCGTAAAGCGCATCACCGAAATAGTCCGCCGTGATGAACGCATCATCGGTATCCATGACATGATGATACACAGCTACGGACCGGGAAAGGTCTACGGCTCATGCCATGCGGAGGTGAGAGCGTCCGAGGACATCCTCTCCGTGCACGACCTGATCGACACGATCGAGCACGAGATATACCACGACCTCAAGATCATAATGACGATACATATGGATCCGATAGAGGTCGATAACGAGCAGGAGAACCAGCGGCGCGATATGCTCGCTCAGATCATTGCGGAGATCAGTCCCGAGCTCAGCTTTCATGATCTCAGGTCTGTTTCGGGAGAGACTCATACAAATCTCATCTTTGACATTGTTGCACCGTTCGGATTTGAGCTGTCCGACAAGGAGATCAAGGAGCGCATCGACAGCGAACTGAGCGAGCGTCCTGTGAAATATTTCACGGTCATAACATTTGATCGTATATACACTGAATAGGCGGACTCGTTCCGCCTTTTGCATTTTTCTTCTAAAATTGAAAACTTATTTTGACGAATTCTTCTCTTTCTTCACCTTACAAGAATGCTTTCCTGCACGGAATATTCATATTTTCCGACTCCTTCACCTGTGCCCGGCTAAATGTTCAGACTGACATTATTTCTCTATTTATAGGCAAAGTTTGGCATCGGTACGATTTGAGCTTTTCGGGGAGTGCGTTTAAAAATAAACGCTTTGCACAAGATTGATTAAAAATATAATTTATTTGCTTTATCCACCATTCTTATCAACGATCATTCAAAGCAATAAAATGCTAAAAATAAGCAAGATTGTCAATTGATTATCAAGCGATCTTGATATATAATTTAAATGTTGGTCGGTACAGTATATACTGTCCGCCGCCGCATAATTGAATTTATTATGTGTCCTGCAAAGAAGACAGCACGGCCTTATGTCAACTGCGGTTATTAAACTCCGCCGCAGAAGCTTTCGATCAGATGCAAAACTAATTTCACCAGCAAGCTGTTATTAAACATTAACGCCTATAATATGTTTGATCGCCTAAAACAGCCTACTTTTTCTACCTGATACAGCAATGTTTTTTTATGACAACGGCTTGGCATTTCGGAATTGTACTCGCCTCTATTGCAAGGCTCACAATAGAATTCGAGATAACATTTTGTCAGACAAGGAGAAAACCGCAAGACATGCTGTCGCATGTCAAGGATTTGCAACGCAGTATAAATGTTAGTTGAAAGATATGTGAGATTTGCAATAGAGGGGAGTATGTGCCCTGTCTGCTTATGTGAGCCCGTATAGAGGGTGCGCGGCTTACGATCTCAATACCGTTCTTTATCGACTTTTGAGAGGGTGTCGGTAAAGAGCGGTATTTTGCTGTACGGAGGTAAAAATGCTTATTATTTCTTTGAAATCAGTTCCGAAAGACGGGCAGCACAGCCATGCGCACAGACTGCTCAGAGCGTGCTTAGCTTTGCACGGGATAGAATATACCTGCGATACGCCGATTTCTATCGGCGAATATGGGAAGCCATCACTCACAGAGCATCCCGAAATTCGTTATAATCTGACCCACTCTGATGGGATAGCCGCCTGCATAGTGAGCGGAAATGAATGCGGAATAGATGCTGAGCCTGTGAAGAAATACCGTCCGAATGTTGTAAGGAGAGCTTTTTCCGAGGAGGAAAAGGCTGCTCTGGACGCTCTTGCTTCCGATGAGGAGCGGGCCATGCTGTTCACTCGCATATGGACTCTGAAGGAAGCATACGTCAAGGCTCTCGGGATAGGGATAAGCTTTCCGCTGAATACTGTTTCTTTTTCGTTTTCTGACGGAAGAATAGCTGCCTCTGTCGAGGGCTTTGAGTTCAGACAATATATCGTAGGCGGCGGAAAAGCCGTTGTCTCGGTATGTATAAAAAAATCAAACCCCATGCGTGTCGGAGGGTGACATGCATGGGG
>DHYN01000018.1:0-3914 GCA_002414125.1 Ruminococcus sp. UBA5129
CGTTTTTTAACCAGATCGCCATCGGAATTGTTCAGATCGTTCTCAATAATTCGCTTAAACACTACGGTGAGCTTTCAAAATACGGCGCGGATGAACCGATTGCCTGCGCAGGCATAGTAATGAAGGTAAATATGATAGTTTTCTCCATAGTTATCGGACTTGCTCAGGGAACGCAGCCTATTGAGAGCTTTAACTACGGCGCAAAGAATTACAGCCGCGTAAAGCAGGCGTATATGCTTGCGGTAAAGGTTGGCGGAGGAATATCTGTTTTGGCGTTTATAATGTTTTTTTCATTTCCAAGACAAATACTTATGTTATTTGGCAAGGGAAGCGATACATATTATGAATTCGGAGAAAAATTTTTCAGGACATTTCTGTTTTTCACATGGATAAATTGTCTTCAGCCCATAACTTCCACATTCTTCACCTCGATAGGCAAGTCTATAAAAGGAGTATTTCTTTCTCTGACGAGACAGATCATCTTTTTTGTACCGATACTGCTGATCCTGCCGCTGTTTTTAGGCATAGACGGTATACTTTATACAGGTCCGATAGCAGATATTCTTTCGGCGGCTGTAGCAATTGTGCTTGCGGTATATGAGTTCAAATCATGGGAAAAGTCTGACAGCCGGACAAGCAGGAAGAAAAAGCTTTAAGATCGTACCGAATGAGCCTTGTGCGGTTCTGCTCTTCTGCTCTGATATTTTGTTCATCTCTTCTGAAGTAATTTTTCCGCATTTCTTCATGCATTTCAGAACATAATTCATTCTTTCTTTAGCAAGTGCTGAATCCTGAGAAAAATCTGTGGGAGCATTTGGAAGTCCGGCAAGCATAACTGATTCATAATCGGAAAGCTCTGACGGAGTTTTTTCAAAATATCCCTCGGCAGCTTCGCAGATCCCATAATATCCGTTTCCGAAGTAAATAGTATTTACATATATTTCAAAAATCTCCTTTTTGCTGTATTTGTCTTCCAAGGCGAAGGAAGCGAATATTTCTGCAAATTTGCGCTCAATTTTCTTGTCTTGCGTGAATAAAATATTTTTTGCTATTTGCTGTGTAATGGTACTTCCGCCCTCGGCTGCCGACATGGTTTTTATATCTTTTAAAATAGCTCGTCCGATCGCTTTTACATCTATTCCGCAATGCTTTTCAAAACGTTTATCTTCAGCGGATATTACAGCGTCTATGTATATTTCAGGTAATTCTTCATAAGAAATAAAGTTTTCCCGTGAACGTATTTCATCAACTATTTCTGTAATAGATTTTTCTTCGACCGATCTTTTATACATAAAATAGCCCTTTATTCCGAAAAATCCTATAGTAAAAATTAAAATAATAATTGCTGTTATTAAAATTTTTATAAGGATTTTAAATATTGGAAACGATTTATTTTTCATTATTTTTTCCTCCATAAGAAATTTTTTATGCATGATATTAATTTTACAATTAAAAACAGCGGAAAAATAAGCAGAATCATAAGCGCTAATATTACGAACGCTAAAATCTGTTTAAATTTATGAGATTTCATTGTGATGCTCCTTTTTGTTTTTTCTATAATAAATAATAACAGTTGAATGTGACATTACAGTGACTTATTTATAACTAAATCGTCATTATTCTACAATTTAATATTTTTGCAACAAATGTTAAAATAAAAATATATTTGTAATTCTATTGATTTTGTTCTTTTTTTTTGATATAATTATATATGGACTTATTATTGATCGTTGTTTGTAAAATAATACCTGATTAAATTAATGGGGCATAGCCAAGCGGTAAGGCAACGGACTTTGACTCCGTCATTCCGCCGGTTCAAATCCGGCTGCTCCAACCAGACACTTAAAACGGCAACAGCATTTATTGTTATGTTGCCGTTTTTTCGTACATAGCCTTGAAATTCCACAATTATTATGGTATAATCAATTATAATAAAGTATCGAGCTACGGAGGGATGTTTCATGAAGCTTTTCGGACTTATTACAGCTTCCGCTCTGACGGGAGCTGCCTTACTTGGGAGCACAGTCTCGGGAGATGTCAATTCCGACGGGAGGTTGAGCGCGGATGATCTTTACTCAATGCGCGGTTACATACTCGGAACAGGCTTGCTGATCGACCCGAATGCAGGTGAGCTATGCCGTGACGGTGAGCTTAATTCGGCTGACATGTGCCTTATGCGCAGAGAACTCTTCGGTTCTCAAAACGTGACCAATGAGATCGTAGTCTCCAACACTGAGGAATTAAAAAATGCTCTGAAAAATGCCTGCGCAGGTGATACGGTAGTGCTGAAACCCGGGATCTATGAATGTACTGAGTATGGTACGAAAGCCTCTCTGTTCCATTCAGATGCCGAGGGTACTGACGATTCTCCAATAACGATAAAAAGTGCAGATCCGAATGATCCTGCCGTTTTAAAAGGGACTAACGTTTCACGCGGAGTAGTTCTCTACATCACAGGTGACTGCTGGAAAATCGAAAATATCATCTGCTGCAACGCTCAAAAGGGTATAGTCCTCGACAACTCCAACCGCTCGTATATCAAGGACGTCGAGGTCTATGACACGGGTCAGGAGGGCATCCACCTGCGTGACGGAAGCTCAGAATGTGTGATAGACGGTGCTTCTGTACATAACACGGGGCTTGTATCGGAATACGGCGAGGCTGTATATATCGGAAGTGCAAAGTCCACGAACGGCTACGACTACGCCTGTGACAACAATATTGTGAGAAACTGCACTCTCGGTCCGAATACATCAGCCGAAAGTGTCGATATAAAAGAATACACGACAGGCAATATCATTGAAAACTGCACAATGCTCGGAGGAGGAATTACCGCGGCTGACAGTTTCGTTGACATCAAAGGCAATAATACTATTGTGCGTAACAACTACTGCGATGCTCAGAGCAATACTTCGATCACAGATGCTTTTCAAGTGCATTGTCAGGTCAACGGATGGGGAATCGACAACGAGGTCTATGGGAACAGTGTCATTTTCACTGGAGAAACAGAATATATAGTGAGAACATGGAACGGCACTTCATGTAAAGTCCACAGCAATATAAGGACTCCCGAAAACATCAGCTTCATGTACCGTGCGTTCAACGGAAGCTCGATCACGATCCTCGATGAATGACTGACGCAAACATTGTTGATACGACTTTATAGTATTTTAATTAAAAAGTATTAAAAAGTTTTTCCTGCACATAATAGCCTTGTATCTTTTTGATAGGAGGAAAAAATATGATCGAACAGGATACCATAAAACTGCTCCGTGAATGTGACGCAGGAATTAAAATGGGAGTTTCAGCTATTGACGAGGTGCTAACCTACGCAGGCAGTGAGGAACTGAAAAAGCGTCTTATAAAGTCAATGAAAGAAAACGAGTCACTTAAGAATGACCTCACTCTTCTGCTCAACAAGTACCACGATGACGGCAAAGAGCCTGCTGCCACAGCGAAAGCGATGTCGTGGATCAAAACCAATGTCAAGCTTGCACTGAACGAGTCCGATGAAGTCATCGCTGACCTCATCACTGACGGCTGCAACATGGGTGTGAAAGCCGTCTGCAAATACCTCAATAAATATGAGGCTGCCGATGAGGACTCGAAACGTCTCGCAAAAAAACTCGTCAGATCACAGGAATCCCTTTCCGAAGATATGCGCAGATTCCTCTGATGCTGCCTCATCCCCTGTCTTGTACGGTATTGCTATAATAATTGTATATTCGCCGTGGAAATTTTAAATAAGTACTTGCATTTTTTGGAAATATGTAGTATAATAGACTTGTTGGGGTCTGATCCCCTTTGAAAAATTATCAGGAGGAATCATTTTATGTTAGTATCAGCTAAAGAAATGCTCGTAAAGGCAAGAGAAGGCAAGTATGCAGTTGGACAGTTCAACATCAACAATCTTG
>DHYN01000018.1:3924-4326 GCA_002414125.1 Ruminococcus sp. UBA5129
CAGCTCAGGAGTGCAATTCACCTGTAATTCTCGGTGTATCTGAGGGCGCAGGCAAGTATATGTGCGGCTACAAGACGATCGTTGGTATGGTTAAGGGTATGATCGAGGAACTCAACATCACAGTTCCCGTAGCTCTCCACCTCGACCACGGCTCGTTTGAGGGTGCAAAGGCTTGCATCAATGCAGGCTTCTCATCGATCATGTTCGACGGTTCGCACTATCCGATCGAGGAGAACATCGCTAAGACAACTGAGCTCGTTAACGCTTGTAACGTTCTTGGTCTCTCTCTTGAGGCTGAGGTAGGCTCTATCGGCGGCGAAGAGGACGGCGTTGTCGGTGCAGGCGAGTGTGCTGACCCCGATGAGTGCAAGATGATCGCTGATCTCGGCGTAACAATGCTCG
>DHYN01000018.1:4336-4605 GCA_002414125.1 Ruminococcus sp. UBA5129
CCCTGAGAACTGGGCAGGTCTTTCATTCGATACGCTTGCTGCTGTAAATGAGAAGGTTGGCGATATGCCCCTCGTTCTCCACGGCGGTACAGGTATCCCCGATGACATGATAAAGAAGGCTATCTCTCTCGGCGTTGCTAAGATCAACGTAAACACAGAGTGCCAGCTCTCATTCCAGGAAGCTACAAGAGCTTACATTGAGGCAGGCAAGGACCTTCAGGGCAAGGGCTTCGATCCCAGAAAGCTCCTCGCACCCGGCTTTGAGGCTA
>DHYN01000018.1:4679-9633 GCA_002414125.1 Ruminococcus sp. UBA5129
ATCCCTGCGGTCTTTTTTTGCCTCCCGAGGTATATTTTTCTGTAAATCGTCAAAAATATAAGCGGAGGTGTTATACATGAAAAAAATGAAGTTTTCAGGTAACGATAAAAATTCAAAAGGATTTTACACAGCACTCGGCATCAGTGCGGTCATGATAGGTTCAGCCTGCTTATTTGCCTACAATCAAGGCGAAAAGCTCAGCAAGGAGGACTTGGCTGCCGAAGCCTCGATCGCTTCGGAAACTGCCGTGGACAAGCTCAAGGACGATGTTCCGAAACCGAGCGGCTATACGGTAGTCAAGCCGACTCAGCCGTCTCCGACACCAACTCAGCCGACATCTACTCAGCCGGCTACTCAGACTCCTACCGTCTCTTCCGCGGCGGTCATCNNCCCGAGTACGGAAGCGCCCAAAGCGCCCTCCGAGCCTGCTGTAGCGGAGGCTTCTCCGAAATTCAACGCTCCCCTTTCCGATATGAGCAGCATCGTCAATCTTTTCAGCGGAACGGAGCTCGTCAAGAACGCAACGACCGGCTCATGGCAAACACACAACGGAACAGATATTGCTGCCGTCATCGGAAGTGAAGTCTTTGCCGCCGCCGATGGAGAAGTTTCGTCTGTCAACAACGATCCTCTATGGGGTATCACGGTAACGATCGACCACCGCAACGGCTATATCACCAAGTATTGCGGTCTTGCGCACGATCTCAGTGTATCCGAGGGTGATACCGTAACTGCCGGAAGTCCGATAGGTGCGGTCGGCGATACCTGCGATATTGAAAGCGCTCTCGATCCTCATCTTCACTTTGAGGTGCTCCACAACGGAAAATTCATAGACCCCGAATCAATTATCGGCTGAATAACTACGCCGCGAATCGGGNNAGCAGAGGGTGTTTTCGCGCCGAAACAGGGTATTACTGCACCTTAAATAAAATCAATTCATTTAATTAAAATCTGTTACCGTGATAAATTCCTCGCTATGTATTGCTTTTCGAGTCAAAAAATGGTATAATAATATGTTAGTCGGTCGGGATCGTCTGATAAGCAGTCCGACTTCTCAACATACGGAGGAAGTTATGAAAAAACTTTTGAAATACTTGAAAAATTACAGAAAGGAACTTGTTTTCGGTCCTTTCTTCAAGCTTCTCGAAGCAATATTCGAGCTTATCGTGCCCGTAGTAATGGCACGGATAATCGACATAGGCATCGCAAACGGCGACACGGGGTATGTCTGGAAAATGAGCGGCGTGATCGTACTGCTCGGCGTGTGCGGACTTGCTTTTGCGCTGACCTGCCAGTTCCTCGCTTCAAAATGCGCATACGGCTTCGGCACAGAACTGAGAACCGCGCTGTACAGCCACATAAACCGCCTCTCATACACGAGCATCGACAGGATCGGTACTGCCTCGATCGTGAACCGCCTTACCAATGACACTAACTCTGTTCAGACGGGTGTGAATATGTTTATACGACTCGCAACGAGAGTACCGTTTTTGATCGGAGGCGCTGTTGTCATGGCAATGACGATAGATCTGAAGCTCTCGCTTATTTTCTTTGCGGCAGCTCCTCTCATCACGGTCATAATCGTACTTATCATGCGAAAAACAGTCCCGATGTACAAGGCGACACAGCGCAGACTCGACCATGCCGCCCTCCTGACAAGGGAAAGCATCGAGGGAACACGCGTTATCCGCGCATTTTCACGTCAGAATGAGGAAATCAGGGAGTTCGGAAATGCTGTTGATGAAATAGCCGCAAGCTCTGTGGCTGTAGGAAAGATCTCGGCTATACTCAACCCGGTTTCCTTCATGATAATGAATCTCAGCATAGTCGCTATCACACAATTCGGCGGTATGCGTATCGACACAGGGCATCTGACTCAAGGAGAGCTCACCGCTTTCATCAACTACATGACACAGATACTCCTCGCGCTTGTGGTTTTTGCAAATCTTGTCGTGACATTCACTAAGTCGTTTGCTTCGGCAAACCGCATTAACGAGCTGTTCGGTCTCGAACCCGAAATATCCGACGGAAACGAAACTCCGCAGGGTCACTCGGACTGCGAAAGCGCGGTCAGATTCGATGACGTTTCATTCACCTACCAAGGCGCAGGCGAAGAATCCTTGAGCCATATAAGCTTTGAAGTGAAACGCGGCGAAATGCTCGGCATAATCGGAGGTACCGGAAGCGGAAAATCCACGCTTTCAAGTCTGATCCCCTGCTTCTACCGCGCCGATTCGGGAACGGTAAGCATCTACGGTGAGGTTGTAACAAAATACAACTTTGATGCTCTCAGACAGTCGATCGGCATCGTTCCGCAAAAGGCAGTCCTCTTCTCGGGAAGCATTCGTGACAACATGAAATGGCGCGATGCCGACGCCTCTGACGAGGAGATCATCCGTGCACTGAAAACGGCTCAGGCATGGGAATTTGTCAGTCGTATGCCAAACGGGCTGAACACGCATATTTCGCAGGGAGGAAAAAATCTCTCCGGCGGTCAGCGACAGAGACTGTCGATCGCAAGAGCTCTCGTCGGCAATCCGCGCATACTCATACTCGATGACTCCACAAGCGCACTTGACTACGCGACCGATCTTGCTCTCAGAAAGGCTCTGCGCTCCGAGCTTTCCGATACTGCTATAATAATGATCTCTCAGCGCGCGACTTCTCTCGCCGATGCCGATAAAATTATCGTCCTCGAGGACGGCTCGGCTGTAGGTATCGGCACTCACAGCAAGCTGCTCGACACATGCGAGGTCTACCGTGAGATATACGCTTCACAGATGAACGAAAGGGAGGGTCAGCCGAATGCTTAAAACGCTCAGACGTGTAATGGGCTACGCAAAGCCCTATATACGTTTCTTTATTATGACCGTCATCTTCTCTGCGCTGGGGATCTCGCTCTCGCTCTCCGTACCGATCTTCATCGGAAATGCCGTTGAATGCTGTGTCGGCAAGGGAAACGTCGATTTCGACGGACTGCGCAGGATCGGCATCACGCTTTCATGTGTCGTGATAGGAAGTACACTTTTCCAGTGGCTTATGAGCCTATGTACAAACAAGCTCGCATTTCTCACCGTGCGCGACCTGCGAAGAGACGTTTTCTCGAAGCTTGAACGAGTTCCGCTCCGCTATATTGACAGCCGTACCAAAGGCGAACTCACAAGCCGTGTTATCAACGATATCGAGATCATCTCAGACGGTCTGCTTCAGGGCTTCACTCAGCTTTTCAGCGGCATCGTCACGATCATAGGAACTCTTATTTTCATGATGACGATCAACTTCAGGATCGCGCTCGCGGTCGTTCTTCTCACTCCGCTCTCCTTTATTGCGGCTTCTCAGATCACCAAACGCACACATGCATCCTATATGCAGCAGTCAAAACTGCGCGGAGACATGGTCAGTCTTGCCGAAGAAATGGCAGGTAGTCAGAAGCTTGTCAAAGCTTTCGTCTACGATAAGCGCGCTGAGGAGCGCTTCGCATCCGTCAACTCCGACTTCGGAAAGATCGGCGCAAAGGCTACATTTCTCAGCTCGATGACTAACCCCACCACGCGTTTCGTAAACGGACTCATCTACGCTGCGGCAGGTCTCATGGGCGCTCTCGGTGTAATCGGAAAAAGCCCGTTTATTGGTGTAATGACTGTTGGAAAGCTCTCAAGCTTCCTCGCCTATTCCAATCAGTATACAAAGCCGTTCAACGAAATTTCGGGCGTTTTTGCAGAGCTTCAAAACGCAGTAGCTTCAGCCGAACGCGTATTTGCTGTGCTTGACGAGGAGGAAGTCTCAGACGATTCCGACAAGGAGATACTCGAAAACTGTACAGGCGAGCTGAGCTTCCGCAATGTCGGTTTCTCATATTCGCCTAAGACGAAGCTGATACAAGATTTCAACCTTGATGTTATGTCCGGTGAAAAGATCGCGATCGTAGGTCCCACAGGATGCGGAAAATCGACCATAATCAACCTCCTGCTCAGATTCTACGACATTGAGCAGGGAGACATACTCGTCTCCGGCAGAAGCATTTTCGACATTACACGCGACAGTCTTCGAAGCTCTTTCGGAATGGTTCTTCAGGACACTTGGGTATTTACCGGAACAGTTGCAGAAAATATCGCCTACGGCGCACCGAACGCCTCCAGAGAGCAGATAATCGAGGCTGCAAAGTCAGTCTATGCACACGGCTTCATCAAGAGGCTTCAAAAGGGATATGACACTGTGATCAGCGAGGACTGCGGTCTTTCGCAGGGTCAGAAGCAGCTCATATGTATTGCGAGGATCATGCTCATGGATCCGCCAATGCTTATCCTCGACGAAGCGACCAGCTCTATCGACCTGCGCACCGAACACCGAATACAACGCGCTTTCACAAAGCTCATGGAGGGCAGGACGAGTTTCATCATCGCTCACCGTCTCTCTACTATAAAGAATTCCGACACGATACTCGTAATGAAAAACGGCAATATCATCGAACAGGGCAGCCATAGTCAACTTATCGAGCTCGGAGGCTTCTATGCAGAGCTGTACAACAGTCAGTTCGCATCGTGATTTGTATTTTTCCGACTAATATGGTATAATGAATGCCATGTACCTCTGAGTGACTCTGAGTGACTTTGAGTGACTTTAAATCCCCAATTTTACGGCACTTTTCTCGGTAGAAAGCTCAAAAACAGCGTAACAGCGCAGTTTTGAAAAAATCACTGAAATCGAAGTTTTTTGGTAGAAACTTGGTAGACAGCTTTTGAAGCCGATAGACGAAAAAGTTGGTAGAAACTTGGTAGATAACAGAAAATAACCTATAAACGGTAGAAAGCCTGTTGACAAACAAACTGAATAATGGACAATAGCGGACGGTGTTTCATACAAGTGAAGCGCTGTCCGCTATTTTTATGCCCAAAATTGAATATCGTACTACGCTTCTCAGCAATGAGGAGCGATTTTCTTTTTCAGAATGAAT
>DHYN01000027.1 GCA_002414125.1 Ruminococcus sp. UBA5129
CCGCCGATGAGGAGCGCCACAGCCGATGTTTCCCCGAGACATCCTCCGACATTTCCGAGGAAGAGATTGAGGTAGGAGGCATCGCCCGAGACGAGCGGAGTAGCGCCTGTTACGGCATCGACCGAGTCTCTGTAGCAGAACGGAACAGCCCAGTTAGTCATAGCGCTTGTGAACGAGACCATGAGAACTATCCTTGCGGTGATCGCAGGGTTAGCGAAGTTCTGACCGATACCGCCGAAGAGCTGCTTTACGATCACGATCGCAACGAACGAGCCGATCACATTGGCGCTCCTCATCGGCGGTCTTTATCTCGCTGCAAGAAGGATAATCTCCCTCGCAGCTCCCGTGAGCTTCATCGGCACACTCGCTCTCCTCTCGGCTGTCAGCGGTGACGATCCGCTCTACGCGATCCTTTCGGGAGGCGTTTTCCTCGGTGCATTCTTCATGGCTACCGACTACGCTACAACGCCTATCACCACTAAGGGACGCATCGTATTCGGTATCGGCTGCGGTGCGATAACGTTCGTCATCAGACATTTCGGCAGCTACCCCGAGGGAGTTTCGTTCTCCATACTCCTCATGAACGTTCTCACACCTTACATCGAGCAGCTTACCCGTACTAAGATATTCGGCGCAAAGGAGGTCGAGGCGAAATGAAAGACAAGATCCTGCCAACAATAGTCCTCACCATCATCTGCGTTGCAGCCGCTCTGCTGCTGACAGTCGCTCATGAGGTCACTAAGGACAGCATCGCTGAACAGAAGGAGCTGAAATTCAGCAAGAGCGTTGAGCTGCTCTTCGGAAAGTGCGATATACGAATGATCGACAATGACTTCGGTTCATCAGAGATCAAGGCTATCGCCGTTACAAGCGACGGCAAGACCGCTGTCGAGGTCGTTGCAGACGGCTACTCAAAGGGCGGTATCGACGCGCTCATCGGCTTCGATGAAAACGGCACTATCTCGGGTATCGAGTTCATTGCGCTCGGCGAGGCTCCGGGTCTCGGCTCAAAGGTGCGCGATGAAAGCTCCTTCCGCGAGCAGTTCATCGGCGCTTCAGACGACACCTACACTTTCGATGCGATCAGCGGTGCGACATTCTCCTCAAAGGGCATGAAGCACGCTGTAGATACCGCGCTCAAGGTTTACAACGATAATAAGGAGGCGATACTCAATGGCTGATAAGAATGTCTCACTCGGCAAGGAGCTGACTAAGGGCATCATTAAGGAAAACCCCACTCTCGTGATGCTGCTCGGTATGTGTCCTACACTCGCCGTTACGACTCAGGCGCTCAACGGCATCGGCATGGGACTCGCCACTACATTCGTACTTCTCGGCTCGAATATCGTTATCTCCGCGCTGAGAAAAGTTATCCCCGATAAGGTGCGTATCCCGTCATTCATCGTCATCATCGCAAGCTTCGTAACGCTCATCGGCTTCCTGCTCGAGGGCTTTGTTCCGAAACTGTACGACAGCCTCGGCATCTACCTCACGCTCATCACCGTAAACTGCATCATCTTCGGACGTGCCGAAATGTTCGCAAGCAAAAACGGTATAGTCGCATCGGCGTGCGATGCGATAGGCATGGGTATGGGATTCACGCTCGCCCTCTTCATCATGGGCTCTGTCCGTGAGATACTCGGTGCGGGAAAGTGGTTCGGCATGACTATCCCTGCTATCAGCGAGACTCCCATGCTCCTGTTCATCATGCCGGCAGGCGGATTCTTTACACTCGGTGTTATAATCGCTGCCGTAAACAAGCTCTCAAATAAAAAGCCGCCTCAGGAGCTCGGATGCAAGGGCTGTCCGAATGCCTCTAAGTGCGGCGGAAAGTGCGGTGAAAACGAATGAAGGACTTGATGATAATCCTCCTTGCGGCAATGCTCACCGACAACTTCGTTCTCTCGAAGTTCATGGGTATCTGCCCGTTCCTCGGCGTTTCAAAGAAGCTCGACAGCGCTACGGGCATGGGTATCGCCGTTACGTTTGTAATGATCTGCGCTACGATCGTTACATACCCTATCCACCACGGACTCCTCGTTCCCAACGGATTGGAATACTTCGATACGGTGCTCTTTATCCTTGTTATCGCGCTCTTCGTTCAGCTCGTTGAGACGATGATGAAGAAGTGCATCCCGTCACTTTACAGATCGCTCGGCGTATATCTGCCGCTCATCACGACGAACTGCGCTGTACTCGGTGTTACGGTGCTCAATATCGACAACGGATACAGCTTCCTACAGTCGATCGTCAACGCGCTCGGTGCAGGTCTGGGATTCATGCTCTCGCTGGTGATATTCTCTGGCGTGCGCAGAAAGATGGAGTACGCTGACATTCCCGAAACATTCAAGGGCGTTCCTGCTACGCTCATCGCTGCTTCTATCGTTTCCGTAAGCTTCATGGGCTTCTCGGGACTCTTCAGCTAAGGAGGTTCGGCTATGATGACTTATCTTATCCCTGCTCTTGTTGTGGGAGGATGCGGTATCCTCGCAGGCATCCTGCTGACTGTCGCTGCCAAGCTCTTCCACGTTGAAGTGGACGAGAGGATCGAAAAGATCGGAGCGGCGCTCCCTCAGGCAAACTGCGGTGCGTGCGGCTATGCAGGCTGTGCGGATTATGCCGCCGCTATCGTGAATAACGGTGCGGAAACAAATCTCTGCCGTCCCGGAGGCGCTGATGCGGCACAGAAGATCGCCGAGGTGCTCGGAAGATCGGCTTCCGAGGTCGTACCTATGGTCGCTGTGGTACACTGTAACGGCGACTGCAATGCTGCTCAGTCACAATTTGAATTTGACGGTGTTCAGACCTGCAAGGCTGTCAAGAGATTCTACGGCGGAACGGGTCTGTGCAAATTCGGATGTATCGGTCTCGGAGACTGCGCTGCCGAGTGCGAGCACGATGCTATCAAGGTGGAAAACGGCGTTGCTAAGGTGATACCTGCTCTCTGCGGAGCGTGCGGAAAATGTGCAAAGGCTTGTCCAAACGGACTCATCTCGATCAAGCCTCTCGCAAAGCACATTGATGTACTCTGCTCGTCAGGCGACAACGGCAAGGCTACAAAGCTCGCCTGCAAGAACGGCTGCATCGGATGCAAAATATGCGAGAAAAAGTGCCCGAACGGCGCTATAAAGGTAGAGAACTTCCACGCCTCGATCAACTATGACCTCTGCACGAACTGCGGCGAATGCATGGCTGCATGTCCTGTAAAGGCGATACACTCCTGTGAAAAATAAAAATGCCTCTGTTGGGCAAGAGCGATACCCATATAGAAATTTTTAGCCATAGTATTTTTGATTTTATTGTCAGAAATACTATGGCGTTTTTATTGACAAG
>DHYN01000037.1:0-2444 GCA_002414125.1 Ruminococcus sp. UBA5129
TGCGGTAGAGCTTCATCGAGATGAAGCAGGAAATAAGAAATGCAGCGGCAGCGCCGAGGCTCAGCTTTATGCATGCGGTTTTTATATTGAGTTCAAGTATCCATTTGAGAAATTTCTCAGCGACATCGTCCCCGAGCAGGAACGAAATATCCCCGAAAAGACCGTACACACATGCGGCGAAGATAAGTATTGAGATGATGATGCCCTTGATCGTGATTCCCTTTGCAGCACCGAATCTCACAACGAAAGGCAGCTCTATAGCCGAGAGTATAATGCGTATATCCAGCATAATTATAAGTATTTTACGCATAACGCTCAAATCGGTTTTGGTGAAGTGTTCGCAGCAGAAAACGGCAGACAAGCATATGATGAATGCGACAATGAGTGTAACGAGCTGGAAGATGAATTTGGTTATTATTTGATAGGAAGCTCCATGCGAGACGGATAATACAAACGAGCACCACTGATGCTTCTCATCGAGTCTGAATGCCTCGTTAACACTTGAGCCAACGAGTACGAATGAGGAAAAATACAGTGCCAATGAAATTAGTATAAAGAAGGCGAGATCCTCCGGCGCTTCGACTGTTTTACACATTACGATACAAGCTGCACCGATGGCAAGATCGAGGACAAGGTAGACAATAATAGAAAGGCGCATCTGATAGAAAGTTTTATAAAGCAGACCGAGCATTATTTTTCCCTCCTTTTATATAGCATCGCTGTCACAAAGCAGCTTGCGGTAATTATCAGAATATCTGCAATGATGAGTGCTGCGAGGTGATCATGTGCAAAGGTTATGAGCTTCTTGGGAGTAATATTGATACTTTTAATATTGATGATAACCGAGGGGATTATCATAAGAGCGATCATCAAACCCATAGCAAGCAGCATTCCGCGGTCGATCGAGTTGGCAATGAGCACACAGTTCAGCATTATCATTGTTGTAATTAGAAATACAGTACCTCCGAGGATGAGTATGGAAATATCTTTTACGGTCATAGGATTTTCGCCTATTTTTGCGATAATCATCTGATATGCGATTCCGATTACTATGCTGATGATATATGTAGCAGTGATAAGGAGGTACTTGGCAGCAGAGTACTTAAAGTGGCTTACAGGTGTCGAGCGGCGAAAATGAGAACGGTTCGCTTTTGTGTCATATATGACCGTATCGCTGTATGTCAACGTAGCAAATGTAATAAATACAGAAGGAACGATTTTTATTATGAAGCCGAGACTGCATCCGAACATCCCTTCTATATGCGGAGAGTCTGCGATAAGCGCAAGGTTGCCGTGCTTGATGCTGATGATACAGAGTACACCGAGTATCATTGTAATTACGTTTGGGATAGAATATCCGATGAGCCTTGACTTTGACTTAAGAAAATCCGTATATATGAGTCCGCCTAATGAACCGTATTTCATTATGTCCACTCCTTTTTCTCTCTGTTGACGTAGAAGAGCATTATCTCCTCAATGGTAGTTTTTTCTATCGTAAGACTCGAGTACTTTCTTTTAGCTCCACTGCGGTCGCTGACCATTGCTTCAACACCGAAATCGCTTATGCGTGCGCTGATGAAGTCCTCGGGAGCAAGCTCCTTATAGTCCTTTTTCGAGCACTTTACAAGACCGTGGCTGTCGAGTATATCGTCCTTGTAGCCCGAGAGAAGGATCTTTCCCTTGTCAATGAAAGTGACGCTGTCGGCGATCTTTTCGAGGTCGCTCGTGATATGTGATGACATGAGGATGCTCTTTTTGTCGTCACTGAGGTATTCCCGAAAGATGTCGAGTATCTCGTTTCTTACAACAGGGTCAAGACCCGTGGTGGCTTCATCCATGATTATAAGCTCTGCGCCGTGCGAGAGGGCAGTTGCGATCTGGAACTTCATCTTCATGCCCTTGGAGAACTTTCCGAGCTTTTTCTTTCTTGGGAGCTGGAAGCGGTCGATATACGAGTAGAACATCTTGGAGTCCCAGCTATTATAGATACCTCTGAACATGATGTCGATGTTCTTTGCATTGAAATCCTCGGGGAACGGAAGCTCATCGAATACAGCAGCAAGCTTGTTTTTTATGTCGAATTCATCTTTGATGTGGTCGAGACCGAGCATCTTTATCTCGCCGCTGTCGATCTTGATTATATTGAGAAGAGCCTTTATCGTGGTGGTTTTTCCTGCACCGTTCTGACCGATAAAGCCCATNNCCTTGGGAACATTAAAGCTTACATTGTCGAGCTTGAATCCGTCATATGATTTGGTTATACCTTTTATTTCTATTGCGTTTTCGTAATCTTTCATGTCAATTACCTCCATAAATCAATTCAAGAATTTCCTTAAGCTCATCGAGAGTAAGACCGCAAATCTGAGCCTTGTCGCAGACCTTGCCGAGCATCTCCTCAATCTGACGAATGCTTTCCTCGCGCAGAAAGTCGGTATTCTGGGCTT
>DHYN01000037.1:2452-2619 GCA_002414125.1 Ruminococcus sp. UBA5129
ATGAAGCCATCACGTTCAAGCTCCTCGTAGGCACGCTTAGTAGTGATAACGCTTATACGCAGTTGTTGAGCGAGTGTACGCATTGACGGAAGGGCGTCCCCAGCCGAAAGCTCACCGTTCATAATATGTGATTTGATTTGAGAGACGATCTGCTGATAGATCGGCTC
>DHYN01000037.1:2660-3990 GCA_002414125.1 Ruminococcus sp. UBA5129
ACGATATATACATTATAGCATGTGTATATACAAATGTCAAGGGGATTACAAAAAAATCATAAAATTTTTTTCCACTCGAAACCTGTTGCAATAGCAGAAAATTTGTGTTATAATCAATAAAGTCAACACCGCACACAAGCTTTGTGCGGTGTTGACTTAAAACGAAAACGGAGGCTCATTATGTGGATAGCGATATTTACAGCAGTAATTGCTGCTGCCGTAGGAGGACTCATATATCTAAGCGGAAGATTCAGTAAATTTCGCTTTGTATCAGGAATAACAAAGGGGAAAAAATTGGCAGGCTTTGGTATAGGTGCGCTTATAACTGCAATTCTCACTGTCTTGCTGATCCTTGTGTTTGAAATTATGAATTGTATAGTCATACTGCTTCATCTTACTGTGATCTGGGCTTTATGTGATCTTATCGGATTCATAATACGCAAGGTATCGGGAAAGAAGAGCAGCGCCTACATATGCGGTACAGCAGCGTTGACAGTTACCGCCGTATATCTTTGCTTCGGCTGGTATTTTGCTCATCATGTTGTGCCTGTTTACTATAATTTAGACAACGCCAAAAATTCCGGCGAGCTGAGAGTGATACAATTTGCGGATTCGCATGTCGGAAATACATTTGATGCAGAAAAATTCGGTGAATATATAGATGAGATCAATTCTCAAAAACCTGATGTTGTCCTTATAACAGGAGATTTTGCGGACGATTACACTTCGAGAGACGGGATGCTCGACAGTATCGGACACCTCAGTCGTATAAATGCTCGGTACGGAGTATTTTACGTTTTCGGAAATCATGATAAAGGATATTATAACGATGATTCCCGCGGTTGGAGTACCGCAGACTTTGTATCGGAGCTGAAAAACAGCGGAGTAAGAATACTTGAAGACGAGAGCGTTATGATAAATGACAGCTTTTGTATTATAGGAAGACAGGACTTATCCGAGGAGACCCGAGGCGNNATCAAGAGCGGATATGAAGTCTCTCACAGCCGATATTGGCAGTGACGTTTATACAATAGTAATGGATCACCAGCCGAGCGACTACGATGCACAGGCAGACTCGGGAGTAGATCTTGTACTGTCGGGACACACTCACGGCGGTCAGCTTATCCCCATAACATACGCAGGAGAGTGGATGGGCGTCAACTGTGCAACATACGGTCTGGAAAGGCGTAAGGATACCGATTTTATAGTGACCTCAGGCATAGGAGATTGGGCGATCGGATTTAAGACAGGGTGCAAAGCCGAATACGTTGTTATTGACATTAAATAAAGGCAATAGAAAAAGCAACTCTTAAGAGCGATACTCATATAT
>DHYN01000037.1:4003-4493 GCA_002414125.1 Ruminococcus sp. UBA5129
TTTCGGGCTTATTTTAATTATTTGTTTATTTCATAAATCAGAATTTAACAATATACCTTATTGAAGTGCTATAACATTGCTCTGTTTCTATAACAGCCATTTTATTGGATATTATAATAGCTGGCATCCCATTTCCTAAAACTAGTTCTAATGCCTCTCGAAAAGTCATGAGCTTTTTGTCTAATTCCTCACTGTATGCTACAACATAACATTTGCCAGATGTATTAAACTTTTCTGTTAATTTAATAATTTTATCTTGAAAAAGATTATTTCCACTGGCAACAATACTTTCAGATTTTAATAAATCAGCAGCATTATGACTAAATCGCCCTATTCCATTTTTACGTTTCTTTCCATTAAGCTCAAACAAAATTCTATCCTGCATTCGATTTATGACACATCGTTCAACAAAAATCTTTTCAGCATTCTCCATCAGTTTTCACCTGTAAATTACGATTTATTTCACTAATATTATATATCAAAAAAACTG
>DHYN01000037.1:4590-8141 GCA_002414125.1 Ruminococcus sp. UBA5129
TTCAGAAGGCTGTCTGTATCTATTCTTGTTTTTACAATGGTCATATATCTGAATTCGGGATAGAATTCCGTGACGATGCCCTCCTTAGAAATATATGCACCATTATTATAGTAGACCGCGCGTACCATACAGCCTTTTCGGAGCAGGTTAAGCTTGTCTGACAGCTCCTGAGCATCGTCCTCGCACAGCTCGCGCTTCGGAACGATGACACGCTGACGTTCGCTTATAAGATCGTAGTAGCCTTTCAGAGCGGCGAAAGGCATGAACTGCTTTGCTCTGTTATTCACCGTTATGACCTCCCACAAGTTTATTTCTTGCTTGCGCAGTAGCCTTGTCGAGCAGACTCATTCCTTTTATGACTGCATTTTTTCCGTATCTGTTCCTTAGATTTATTACAGCGCTGTTTAGCTTCGATTCACGTTCGAGCTTTTCGGCGTCGGTGAAGAAGTCGAGCTCGCGGAAATCGCCGACGATCAGACCGTTGAAGCTTATGCTGATCTTCCGTATCAGCATTTCGCGGTGAGTTTTTTTTCGGAAGATCGCGAGAAATTCTTCGGTCAGCTCGCGGCAGGAATCGGTATATTTCCTCAGCTTGACCGAGCCTCCGGTTGGAGGTATCGTGTCGTCTGAATATCCGATGACGAGCGAGATGGAGTTGGTGCACATGCGCTGCTCCGCAAGCTCGAGCGTCAGACCGTCTATCATCTCTTTCAGAACAAGCATGGCTTCATCGTAGAGGTAATTCTCGAAAAGTATCTGACTGTTGGAGATCGAGCGGATTTCCGTTTTGAAATTGTGTATGTCATTCATAGTACACGGCTCGCGACCGTGAGCGTGGTCGATAAGCAGCTCTGCGTTCACACCAAATTCCCTGTACAGCCGCTTTTCGTCGATCTGAGTAACATCGTAGAGGTCAAAAGCGCACATTCGTTCAAGCCGTCTTGCGATACCGCCGCCGATGTTCCAGATGTCGGTTATCGGACGGTGATGCTGAATGGTGCGGCGAAATTCCTCCTCGTCAAGGCAGCANNCGATAAAGTCGGGGGAGCGCTTGGCGGTAATGTCGAGAGCGACCTTGGCGAGGAATAGATTAGTTCCGATTCCTGCCGCAGCACGGATTCCGGTGTTATCGAACACCGCCTCCATAAGCATTACCTNNCTCCTTCGGAGTCTTGCCATAAAGTGAAAGGTACGGTGTTGCATCAATAAAGCATTCGTCTATCGAGTACACATGTATATCCTCTTTGGCGATATAGCGCAGATAGATCGAGTATATGTCGGCTGAATACATCATATACAGCTTCATCCGCGGAACTGCAACAGTATATTCCATTCCATCGGGTATCTCGAATATCCTGCATCTGTTTCTGATGCCGCGAGCTTTCATAGCAGTGGAGATAGCAAGGCATATCGCACCGCGTCCGCGTGAAGGGTCAGCTACGACGAGACTGTGCTTCATGGGGTCGAGTCCGCGCTCCACACACTCGACAGAGGCGTAAAAGCTTTTCAGGTCAATACATATATAGGTTTTTTCGTTGTCGGTCATGTGTACACCACCTTTCGGGAACGTTTGTTCTGTTATAATTATAGCACATATGTTCTGCAATTGCAAGCGGAAATTTCTTCAACTACTATGTACAAAAATCTAAATTTTTAGCAGAGTGATGATATTATTTTGCATATCACGGCGAATCATGAATTTAAAAGTGCATATAATGTCATGAAGTAGATATGATTTTGCATTGTACAGAGAGGAGAAATCGTATATAATTATACATGAACGAGGGTGATGCAGCGATCAATAACAATGCAGGTCACATTAGAGATAAACAATGCCGTTTCCCCTCTCTTAAGACGGCGTGAACAATTCCGCAGACCCTCACGAACAGAGCACTTCTCACCCTCCTCTCTGAGACAGTGCGGATGTGAATAAGGCTGAGAAGCGCAAAAACGCAGCGTATAGGCACGTAGCTATCTGCAATAGGCGGCAGTTGTAACATGTGTCAGAGTGTATTCCCGAGTGCGGAAAAACGGGACAGCCCAAAAAAGTATGTAAGATAAGATCCTCTCCGATGCGGGAGGATCTTTTTCTGCTTTACAAAACAAAAAAATTTGTTGAGCGTATTGCAAAAAATGGAGTATTGTAGTATAATAACAATAAATAGGTTTATAAGGAGAGATCGAATAATATGTGTGGAATCGTAGGCTTCACAGGTGCAGTGCTCAATTCTGACGACGTTATCAAGCGGATGATGGACAGGATCCGCCACAGAGGTCCGGATGCCGATGGAAAATACGTTGACAGCGATATAGCGCTCGGACACCGCCGACTCAGTATCATCGACATAAGCGAGCAGGGCAACCAGCCGATCTTCAATGAAGACAAAAGTATGGTGCTCATCTTCAACGGAGAGATCTACAATTTTATGGATATTAGAGAAAAGCTCGTTGAGGCAGGACACAAATTCACAACAAATACCGACTCTGAGGTGCTCATACACGGGTATGAGGAGTACGGTGCAGAACTGCTCAACAAGCTCCGCGGCATGTTTTCCTTTGTCATCTGGGATAAAAAACGCAGTGAGCTGTTTGGTGCAAGGGACTTCTTCGGCATCAAGCCTATGTACTACGCCGAAATGGGCAGCACATTCATGTTCGGTTCGGAGATCAAGAGCTTCCTCGAGCATCCCGATTTCAAAAAGGAACTCAATCCATCGGCGCTTGAGAACTACCTCACATTCCAGTATTCTCCGACAAACGAGACATTTTTCAAGAACGTATATAAGCTTCCTCCCGCGCATTATTTTATTCGCAGGGACGGAAAGACCGAGATAAAACGCTATTGGGACGTTCATTTCAATGCCGATGGCAAGCCCTCGCTCGATGAGTGGGTCGATAAGATCTCCGAGACCTTCAAGGATTCCGTAAAGGCACACAAGATCGCCGATGTAGAGGTGGGATCATTCCTCTCGAGCGGCGTGGATTCGAGCTATGCTGCGGCTGCGGCTGATGTTGACAAGACCTTTACCGTCGGCTTCGGTACAGATGAAAAGTACAATGAAACAAGCTGGGCAAAGGCGTTTTCAAAGGCTATCGGCAAGGAGAATACCAGCAAAGTAATTACTCCCGAGGAGTATTGGGGAAGTCTTTCAAAGATCCAGTATCATATGGATGAGCCGCTCGCCGATCCTTCGGCAGTCGCACTCTACTTCGTTTGCAATATCGCATCCGAGCAGGTCAAGGTAGTCCTTTCCGGCGAGGGCGCTGATGAGATATTCGGCGGCTATAATGTCTACAGCGAACCGGACGGAACGCTCTACGATAGGCTGCCAAGAGGCATAAAGCGCGGTATCGGCTCGGTGGCTGAAAAGCTTCCTGCAAAGAGGGGAGTCAACTTCTTCGTTCGCAAGGGAAAGGATGTAGAGGAACGTTTTATCGGAAATGCATATATGTTTACTCCCGAGGAGAGAAAGGCTCTTCTTAAGATAACTACAGATGCTCCCGATCCGACAGCCATAACCAAGCCGTTCTATGACAACGTTTCCGCTCAG
>DHYN01000037.1:8182-8395 GCA_002414125.1 Ruminococcus sp. UBA5129
AAAGCCGACAAAATGAGTATGGCGAATTCGCTCGAGCTAAGAGTACCGTTCCTCGATAAAGAGGTGATGGCGCTTGCCGAGAGGATACCTACGAAGTACCGTGTAACTCATTCAGAAAAGACCGAGGATACGGACTATATTACAAAGTACGCAATGAGACTTGCCGCAAAGCGCGACACTCCCGAAAGCACAGCGGCAACTGCTGTCAAGAAG
>DHYN01000037.1:8425-8579 GCA_002414125.1 Ruminococcus sp. UBA5129
CGGTATAGTCAGGGATATGTTCGAGAGTGAGAACGGAAAGAGATTTTTCAACACCGAAGCTCTCGTGAAGCTCCTTGACGATCATAGGGATGGAAGAGTCGACAACAGCCGCAAGATCTGGACTGTGTTCATCTTCCTCGTTTGGTATGCAGTT
>DHYN01000037.1:8596-8826 GCA_002414125.1 Ruminococcus sp. UBA5129
GAGGAGAAAACAAAGGTTAAAAATACGGAGGTAATGACATGAAAATCCAGCATCTTATCGACTTAAACGACTATCCCGTGCAGTGGTGGAAGGAGGTTGTGGAACTCGGAGAGAAAATCAAGAACGATCCCTCAGCGTATGCACATGCACTTGACGGAAAGATTATGGCAACGCTTTTCTACGAGCCGTCAACGCGCACGCAGATGTCTTTCCAGACCGCTATGCTTCGA
>DHYN01000037.1:8875-9727 GCA_002414125.1 Ruminococcus sp. UBA5129
ACAACAAAAATAGTCAGCAGCTACGCCGATATTCTCGTAATGCGCCACCCGATAGCCGGTGCGGCTAAGGCAGCAGCTATCTCGGCTGAATGTCCCGTCATAAATGCCGGTGACGGCGGTCATCTCCACCCGACTCAGACGCTTACCGATCTGCTGACGCTTCGGATAGAAAAGCAAACTCTCACGGGACTCACTATCGGCATGTGCGGAGACCTCATGAACGGACGAACTGTCCATTCGCTATGTAAGGCGCTTGCAAGCCTCAGGGGAAACAAGTTTGTGTTCATCTCTACGCCTCAGCTCAGGATGCCTGCATATATCAAGGACGTTATCACCTCAAACGGCAGTTCGTTTGAGGANNAGGAAGTAGATACGCTTGAGGAGGCGATCGGAAAGCTCGATGTCCTCTATATGACAAGAATACAGCAGGAGCGTTTTGCGAGCGAGGAGGAGTATCTTGCTCAGAAGAATACTTACGTTCTTGACAGGAAAAAGCTTCAGGCGGCAAAGAAAGACATGATCGTAATGCATCCGCTGCCGAGAGTTGACGAGATTGCAGTTGCGGTCGATGACGACGAGCGCGCACTTTACTTCAAGCAGGCGAAGTACGGTGTATTTGTAAGAATGGCTCTCATTCTCACGATAATGAAGAATGAAACTCCTATTGAGCTTCTCAAGGGAAAGGAGTACGGCGGAGTCACATGCAGCAATCCTAAGTGCATAACTAATTATGAACACTATCTGCCAAAGAGCTTCCGTGCAAGCGGTGACGAAACACTTCTTGAATGCGAGTTCTGCGATGAAAGAAAGCTGATATAAAGACGAAGTACATACGTCAATAAACAAGTTTAG
>DHYN01000037.1:9754-9923 GCA_002414125.1 Ruminococcus sp. UBA5129
ATTAGTTTACTCGCGTAAATCAGGATTTCAATACCCATTAAATTTCGGAATTATAATATCGAGTGATAAGCTCCGCCATGTTTGCAGCTATCTGTTTCCAACAAAACTCTTCGTGCTCCCAAATATAGATAGCGGTTTCATCAATAATTCCGTCAGAGTCAGCATGATA
>DHYN01000037.1:9989-17086 GCA_002414125.1 Ruminococcus sp. UBA5129
AATTTCTCTGTTGAGTTTGGCTTGTTCAATAATTTCTTTTGCAGACAAAAGAAGGTATTTGTCGCCGTTCAATTCCTGAAGCAGTGCCCTTAGCTCCTTTGGAAAGGGATATCCAACTGCTTTTTCGGCATTGTCTATCTCGTATTCGGGGCAAGGCGGTTGTATTTTTACAAACTCATTGTCTTGCGTTAATTCTAAAATCAGTTCCCTGTACATAATTGTCTCTATCCCTCTGTAAATTCCGATTTATTATAATCATACATCATTCAGACACCGTACTGAGCACGGTATTCAAGCATCTTGTCGAGGTATTCCTTGCCGGGAACTATATCGTTGCGGATAGCCTCGATAATATCCTCCATGTTGACGATAGAATATACCGTAACTCCAAAATCGCGCTTTACCTCCTGAACGGCAGATAAGTCGCCTGTGCCTTTTTCCATACGGTCAACGGTTATGACCATTCCTGTAACATCAACATCGGCAGCGCTCTTTAGCTTGGGCATCGACTCGCGCATAGCCTTGCCTGAGGTCATTACATCGTCGATGATAACGACCTTTTCGCCGTCTGTGAGAGTTTTTCCAACAAACATTCCGCCCTCGCCGTGATCCTTTGCTTCCTTTCTGTCAAAGCAGTATGAAACATCTATGCCGAACTTGTTTGTGAGAGCGACAACCGTTGAGACTGCGAGCGGGATGCCCTTATAAGCTGGACCGAAGAGCGTTTCAACGGGAATATTGTTGTCGTGGATGCACTCAGCGTAATATTCGCCAAGCTTTGCAAGCTGAGCGCCTGTTTTGTAGTTGCCGCAGTTAATGAAATAAGGAGCCTTTCTTCCGCTCTTGAGAGTGAACTCGCCGAATGTGAGAACACCGCAGTCAACCATAAATTTAATAAAGCTTTCCTTGTAAGTCATAATAATATACCTCCGTATTTTATTCTTTTTCCTCATCGTCACCGAAAGAGAAGCCGCATTCGGGACATCTCGGATAATCAATATCGCAGACCTCGCCGCAGTTAGGGCATTCCGACTGTGGAATACGATCGATCAAGTCGTCAAGATCCATATCGAAGCCCTTCTCGAAATCTGCCTTCTTGATGTCGAAATCAGCGTAGAATTTGCCGCAGCTTCCGCAGTAATGACCCTTGACGACAGAGCGTATGCTGTAACTGGTTATCTTTTTTGTTTCGGTGAAGAAATCAGCAGTAGGGTAGTGCATCAAAGCGTTCAGCGAAGCGCCGCCGTTTCTGAAAACTATCGTGCCGTTTTGCATTTCAATACCGCATTTTTCGCATTTCATAAGGATGACCCTCCGTTAATAAATATATTATATCGCATTTCCGTTATCATTGCAAGTGAAAAATAAAATGTTATGTAAAATTTTACAATTTCTTATGCTTCTTTAAAGAATTCATTTTTATCAATAGAAGCATTACGACGAGAAGGAAAACCTCCATTATCATAGCCGCCAAGTCAAAGCCCTGTATGAAAACCACATCCAAAGCGGCGAATGCAGTCGATACGAGTATGCTCAGACGTTTGAAAAACTTGCTTGTTCGTAATCTGCGTATGAGAAACGTAGCCAAAAGTACTGCCGCAGTCATTATGATCCAGAAGAATATGACCTTTATATTTGTGTATTTTACGACAAAATATGAATAAAGATAGTATGCGGTCAGCATGGCAAGAAAGAAACAGGAATTATAGGTCAGCGCATTTTTTAGTGACGATGCACGTGAAGCTATGAAATATCCGATCACGCACCATATCAGAAATCCCGATGTAAGCAGTCCGAAGCTCCAGAAAAGAGCTTTGAACAAAGATCCTGTTGAAATGACATCTGCGGCTTTTGAAGCTGCACCCATGATACCGCCCAGCAGTACCAGAAGAACAGCTTTTATAGTAACATTTTTGCTCATTTTACACCTCGATAGTTTTTATTACTAAAGATTATACCAAAGATCTCCATAAAAGTCAATATATTCGTAGACCGCTTGCAAATCCTCAGAAAATATGCTAAAATAATATCATCAAAAATAGGAGTGATGAAAAATGAAATGGCTCATAGCATCCGATATTCACGGCTCGGCTTATTATTGCCGGCTTTTACTTGAGGCATTCGTGCGAGAGAAAGCAGACCGCATCCTGCTTCTCGGCGATATACTCTACCACGGACCGCGCAACGATCTTCCGAGGGATTACGCTCCAAGGGAGGTGTGTGCAATGCTTGACAGTGTCAAAGACAGTATTCTTTGTGTCCGCGGAAACTGCGATACAGAGGTAGATCAAATGGTTCTGAACTTCCCGATACTCGCCGAATATGCGATACTTTCCGAGGGCAGCAGGATGATATTTGCAGTGCACGGACACAATTTTAATATAGAGAAGCTCCCTCCGCTCCATAATGGCGATATTTTGCTTCACGGACACACTCACATTCCGGTCATAGACAGGCACGACAGCTTCACATATCTGAATCCCGGGTCAGTGTCAATACCGAAAAACGATTCGCCGCACAGCTATATGACACTTGAAAACGGTCATTTCGAGTGGAAAGACATATCAGGAGATATGTATATGGAGTTTGATCTCGAATAAACAAATCCCATACAGACTGCATAGAGCTGTATGGGATTTATTTTAATGTGATTTATATCAAACCGAGAAGAGAAGTCTCGAATAAGATGGAAGGGGCCAAACATCTTCACTCACGCACATCTCAGCCTCGTCAACGAGAGCTCTGAGCTGCTGCATTTTAGCAAACACGCTTTCCCTGTAGAAACGTGCAGTCGGGAGACCGTTAGGCTGTGTTTGAGCGTCGGAGAGAAGAGCCTGAAGAGATGCTGTATCCTTGTATATGCCCGATGTCAGTGTACTGAGCTTTTCTGCTATGTCTCTCTCGACCTCAGCATTGATTCCGAGCGCGAGCTTAGCTGAGGCTGCATCGCAGATGCTCTTTGAGTAGCTGATACATGCGGGAACGATCTTTTTCTTTATTATGTCGATCATCGTAAGAGCCTCTATATTTATGACCTTGCTGTAGTTTTCGAGGAGTATTTCTGTTCTTGATCTAAGTTCTGTCTCGGTGTATACTCGGAACTTCTCGAACATGGCAACATTCTCGGGTCTGAGGTATTCCGGAAGCGCATCAACGGTCGAAACAAGGTTGGGGAGCTTTCTCACCTCGACAGCTTCTTTGAGCCATTCATCAGAATATCCGTTGCCGTTGAAGATGATCTGCTTGTGCTCTTTGATCGTTTTAACGAGAAGCTTTCTAAGGTCGCGCTCGAAGTTTTCAGAGCCCTCGAGAGCATCAGCGAATTCTGAAAGCTCCTGAGCCATTATTGTGTTCATGATCGTATTTGTGCAGGAAATAGAATCGGCTGAACCGAGCATTCTGAATTCAAATTTATTACCCGTGAAAGCAAACGGAGAAGTTCTGTTTCTGTCTGTTGTGTCCTTTGGGAAATTCGGGAGTGCGTCTACTCCGATCTCAAACTCCTTAGAACCGTGAGAGGAGTACTTCTTGCCATGCTCAAGAGCATCAAGTACAGCTTGAAGCTCGCTTCCGATAAAGAGAGAAACGACAGCGGGAGGAGCTTCATCCGCACCGAGACGATGATCGTTTCNNTTCCTGCCGAAGCGGCTGAGAGTCGAAGAAGCGGAGCGTATTCGTGAACGCCCTTGATGATAGCGCAGAGGAATGTGAGAAACTGGAGGTTATCCTGCGGATTATCGCCGGGATCGAGGAGGTTGTGACCGTCATTTGCGGTAATAGACCAGTTGTTGTGCTTGCCCGAGCCGTTGACGCCTGCAAACGGCTTTTCGTGGAGGAGGCATACCATACCGTGCTTGAGAGCAGTCTTTTTCATGATCTCCATAGTGAGCTGATTGTGATCTGCTGCGATATTAGCTGTAGCAAAAACGGGAGCAAGCTCATGCTGAGCAGGCGCTACCTCGTTGTGTTTGGTCTTTGAGTAGATACCGAGCTTCCAGAGCTCTTCATCGAGATCCTTCATGTAGTTGGAAACTCTCTGCTTTATGTTTCCGAAGTAGTGATCCTCAAGCTCCTGACCCTTTGGAGGCTTAGCGCCAAAAAGCGTTCTGCCGGTGAAAAGGAGGTCATCGCGCTGATCGTAGTATTTTTTGTCAACGAGGAAATATTCCTGTTCTGCGCCGACGGTTGCCATAACTCGTGTAGCCCTGACATTGCCGAAGAGGTTGAGAATCCTCATAGCCTGTTCGCTGAGGACGTCCATTGAGCGAAGAAGTGGAGTTTTCTTATCGAGTATCTCACCCGTATATGAACAGAATGCTGTGGGGATGCAGAGTGAATTGTCCTTAATGAAAGCGCAGGAGGTCGGATCCCATGCAGTGTATCCGCGGGCTTCAAAGGTAGCGCGGAGACCGCCTGACGGGAACGATGAAGCATCCGGCTCACCCTTTACGAGCTCCTTGCCGGAGAATTCGAGTATGACCTCGCCATTGCCTGCCGGATTGAGGAACGCATCGTGCTTTTCGGCGGTAACGCCTGTCATCGGCTGGAACCAATGAGTATAGTGCGTAGCGCCCTTTTCAACAGCCCAGTCCTTCATGGCATTTGCGACAACATCAGCTACCTCACTGTCAAGAGCGATACCGAGCTGTTTTGTTCTCTGTACGGATTTATAAATGTTTTTCGGGAGTCTTTCCCTCATCACCTTGTCGCTGAAAACGTTGCATCCGAAGAAATCGGATACCGTTTGATTTGTCTTGCATTCTGTCATAGAAAATCCTCCTTAATATCAAAAGCATTTCGACAGAACAAGGTGTCAAAATGCCGTTATAATACTGATATTGCCTTAGAGCCTGTTTAGTATCTCAATTTATTCTACACCTATAAGTAATATTTGTCAAGGATATTTGTCTATTTTTGCCTTTTTGCCAATAATTAACAATATTCGCGCGGATGAGATATTATTCTGCACAACGAAATTGTGAACAATTTGTAAATATTTTCCGTATCGCTTGACTTTGCATTGCGAAAAGATATATACTAAATTTAGCACTCGCCAAGCGAGAGTGCTAATACATTGTTCGGAGATGTCAAAAATGGAAACAAAACAGTTTAAAGCAGAGTCCAAGCGGCTTCTTGAAATGATGATCCACTCGATCTATACACATAAGGAGATTTTTCTCCGTGAGCTCATCTCGAATGCGAGCGATGCTATCGACAAGCTCTATTTCAAATCGCTTACCGATGATAAGGTCGGACTCGGAAAGAACGATTTTCTCATCAGGATCACACCCGATAAGGAATGCCGCACGCTTAAGATCACCGATAACGGTATCGGTATGACGGCAGAGGAGCTCGAGAACAATCTCGGCACTATCGCAAACAGCGGTTCACTAAAATTCAAGACAGAGAACAAGCTTGATGAAGAAAGTCAGATCATCGGTCAGTTCGGTGTCGGATTCTACTCGGCGTTCATGGTAGCACGAAAGGTTACGGTTATTTCAAGGGCTTACGGTGCTGATAAGGCATACATGTGGGAGTCGGAGGGCGTAGACGGATATACGGTTTCGGAAGCAGAAAAGGAAACTGTTGGCACTGAGATCATCCTTGAAATGCTCGAAGATACTGAGGACGAGAATTACAGCGATTTCCTTGACCAGTACAAACTTCGTTCGTTAATAAAGAAATATTCCGATTATATCAGATTCCCCATTAAAATGGAGGTTACTCACAGCCGTCCAAAGCCGCAGACCGAGGAGGAAAAGTCAGAAGACAAGGCTCCCGAGTATGAGGATTATATCGAGGATGAAACTCTCAACAGCATGGTTCCGCTCTGGAAGAAGAATAAGACAGAGCTTAAAGATGAGGACTACAAGCGTTTTTATGTTGATAAGTTCTACGATTTCAATGAACCTATCAAGTACGCTCATGTAAAGAACGAGGGGAATGCAAATTACAATGCACTTCTGTATATCCCGTCAAAGGCTCCGTTTGATTTTTATTCTAAGGAATACGAAAAGGGACTCCAGCTCTATTCAAACGGTGTGCTCATAATGGATAAGTGTGCGGATCTGCTTCCCGACTATTTCAGCTTTGTTAAGGGACTTGTTGATTCGGAGGATCTTTCCCTCAATATCTCGCGTGAAATGCTCCAGCACGACAGACAGCTCAAGGTCATCGCAAAGAGCATAGAAAAGACTATCACCAATGAGCTTAAGAAGCTTCTCAAAAACGAGCGCGATAAGTATGAGGAATTTTGGAACGCTTTCGGACTTCAGATGAAGTACGGTATTTATGCGGACTACGGTATGAATAAGGAAAAGCTTCAGGATCTCCTCCTGTTCACCTCATCAAACGAAAAGAAGCTCGTGACACTCGATGAGTACGTTACGGGAATGCGTGAGGAGCAGAAGTATATTTACTACGCGACAGGCGAGTCGGCAGAGCGCATCGAGCAGCTTCCGCAGACGGAGCTTGTAAAGGATAACGGTTTTGAGATACTTTACCTCACCGATAATATTGACGAGTTCGCTGTAAAAACGCTCCGCAGCTATAAGGAAAAAGAATTCAAGTCAGTTTCGTCAGACGATCTCGGACTTGAATCTACCGAGAAGAAAGAGGAGATCAAGGCTAAGGAGGAGGAAAACTCCGATATGCTCAAGCAGCTCGCAGAAGCGCTTGACGGTAAAGTCGCAAAGGTCATACTTTCTCACCGTCTCAAGACTCACCCTGTATGCCTTACAAGTGAAGGCGAGATCTCGCTCGAAATGGAGAAGGTCCTCAACGCAATGCCTACAGAGCAGAAGATCAAGGCACAGCGTGTTCTCGAACTCAATCCCGATCATGAGATATTCGGCAAGCTGAAATCGCTTTCGACGGCTGACGATAAGGAGAAGCTTTCAAAGTATGCTCAGCTTCTCTACGATCAGGCGCTTTTGATCGAGGGTATGAGTATCGATGACCCAGTAGCATTCTCAAACCTCATCTGTGAGCTTATGTAAAAGTATAATATACCTTTTGAATTTCACCGAAAAAAATTGTCCCTTGAATGAAAAGACGGACGCTCATAAAAGTATAGCCCGAAAGCATTTTTAAAAACT
>DHYN01000037.1:17114-17246 GCA_002414125.1 Ruminococcus sp. UBA5129
TTACTTATGTAAATCAGAATTTATTAGCTATTAAAACTTTCCTTATATGCAGGATATATTTTTTTGATTATCAAAAAAATATTAATAAAAGCAATAATTCCAAATATTATTTGCAAAAACATTTCAGAAATG
>DHYN01000037.1:17287-17553 GCA_002414125.1 Ruminococcus sp. UBA5129
TAAATTGGATCAAGTAGCATAAATGCAATGGTGGTATAGTAACAAATCGCCTTAAATATTTTATTTTTACTTTCGACTATCCTTTTAGTAAATATCCATAACAAGTAAGCAACTAACAATGTGCTTATACATCCGACAACACTAAATATGGCTATTTGTAAATCTGTTAATTGTTCAGTCGGCACAACCACTTGTACGCCTATACCTACTATTCTTATTTTTTGAAATACCCCATATATTATGGCTACTATTACATGGCTACCTTC
>DHYN01000037.1:17569-17746 GCA_002414125.1 Ruminococcus sp. UBA5129
GCAAACCATTTCCTTGTATTACTCAATATTCTTTCTTTCATATCATAATCCTCCATACTGCCAAACTCCGCTTTATCTTAACTAATATTATACAGTATAAAATTTGTTTTGTCAATAGAAACGCCATGACACTTTCGACTTAAAATCAAAAATGCTATGGCTTAAACTTCTTTATGA
>DHYN01000037.1:17809-18508 GCA_002414125.1 Ruminococcus sp. UBA5129
CACTAGGGGTATATTCCGAATGGAGGCTTTAATCTATGGTGAATAATAAAGGCAATGATACAGATAATAAATCGAATTGTGAATGCTGTATGTCGGAGAAGCGCAAGGTGCGTGACGAAAAGGAATTTCACGACCTTATGAACCGACTGAGACGTATCGAAGGACAGGTCAGGGGTATTCAGAAAATGCTTGAAAATGACGCGTATTGTGTTGACATACTGACGCAGACAGCGGCAGTGACCTCGGCGCTAAACAGCTTCAAAAAGGTGCTTCTTGCAAATCATATAAGAACATGCGTTGCAGAAAATATAAGAAGCGGCAATGACGAGATCATAGACGAGCTTGCAGAGCTTTTTCAAAAATTAATGAAATGAGAGGCAGGGTAGATATGAAGCAATTTTCAGTTACGGGAATGACATGCGCCGCATGTGCGGCGAGGGTCGAGAAATCTGTTTCAAAGGTCAATGGAGTCGAATCGTGCAGTGTAAGTCTACTGACGAATTCGATGAGTATAGAGGGAACGGCGACCGACTCAGAGGTTATCGAAGCAGTCGTAAAAGCAGGATACGGTGCAAACTCAAAGGACGCTTCGCACAGAACGGCAGATAAGTCAGCCGATGATGAGGCGCTTGCCGACCGCGAAACTCCCAAGCTCAGAAAACGTCTTATTACTTCGTTGTCAGTACTGCTCGTGCTCAT
>DHYN01000047.1:0-3525 GCA_002414125.1 Ruminococcus sp. UBA5129
AATCGGTAATGGGAGTCACCGATATCTATGTAGATGACAGCGTGAAAAAGCAGCGTGACGGCGACTACGCGATAAAGCTCTACTACGGTACCGAGAACGAGGAGATCTGGGACATCGCCAAGCGCTACAGCACATGTGTTGCCTCGGTGGTCGAGGAGAATGAGCTGACAGGCGACAGGCTTAGATCGGGCGGAATGCTTCTCATCCCGATAATGAATTGATCTTAAGGAGTTTAACATGGTGAAAGATATATATTCAAGTATTGCCGAGCGCACAGGCGGCGATATTTATGTAGGAGTCGTAGGTCCTGTACGCACGGGAAAATCAACATTTATCAAACGCTTTATGGAATCGCTCGTGATCCCGAATATTCAGAGCGAATTCAAGCGAGAGCGTGCCGTTGACGAGCTTCCGCAGTCGGCAGCGGGAAAGACTATTATGACTACCGAGCCGAAGTTCATACCCGAGGAAGCTGTCGAGGTAAATCTCGGGAACTCGGCGAGCTTCAATGTGCGGCTCATCGACTGCGTGGGCTATATCGTCCCGAGCTCTTTGGGCTATATCGAGAACGAGATGCCGCGTATGGTCATGACGTCATGGTTCGATGAGGAGATACCGTTCAATATGGCTGCCGAAATAGGTACGCGCAAGGTCATCACAGATCATTCGACAATAGGTCTTGTAGTCACAACGGACGGCTCGATAACAGATATTCCGCGTTCGGAATACGCAGAGTGCGAGGAGCGTGTCATTCGTGAGCTGCGCGAGCTCGGAAAGCCATTTGTGACGGTGATGAACAGTCTCGAACCGTCATCGGGCGAGGTGAAACGCCTGTGCAGCGAGCTTTCGGATAAGTACGACTGCAAGGTGATTCCCGTGAACTGTCTCGAAATGGACGAGGACGACATCCGTGAGATACTGCGTGAGATGCTTTTTTCGTTTCCGATCAGGGAGATAAATATCCGCACGGCAAGGTGGATAAACTCTCTCGAAAAGGGTCATTGGCTAAAATCGGAGATACTCGACTGCATCCGCGATGCCGCTAAGGACATTCGTATAGTGCGCGAGGCTGAGAGCGCTGCGGAGGCTATGTCGGAGTGTCCGCATGTGGAAAAGGCTCATGTCAGCGCGATCGACCTCGGAAAGGGCAGCGTTACGATTGCTGCGGAGCTTGACGGAAGCCTGTTCTACAAGATACTCGGCGAGGAGACGGGGGTTGAGATCGAAAGCGAGAGCGACCTTATGCCGCTTCTCATGGAGCTGAATGAGATTAAGGCGAAATACAGCCGACTTGCTCCCGCTCTTGCGGAGGTCGAGGCGACAGGCTACGGGATAGTGATGCCTGAGCTGGGCGAGATGTCCCTTGAAGAGCCGAAAATCATCAAGCAGGGCGGAAAGTATGGTGTACGGCTGAAAGCGTCCGCTCCGTCGCTCCATATTATGAAAGCTGACATCAATACAACTGTCAGTCCGATTGTCGGAACAGAGAAGCAGTCCGAGGAGCTTGTGATGTACCTGCTTGACGGCTTTGACGACGATCCCACCAAGATCTGGGGGTCGAACATCTTCGGAAAATCGCTCCACGAGCTTGTGAACGAGGGTCTCCACAACAAGCTGTGCAAAATGCCTGTCGAGGCGCGAATGAAGCTTCAGGAGACGCTCGAACGAGTGATAAACGACGGCTGCTCGGGATTGATTTGCTTTATTTTGTGATAGGTCAAGGCGGTCGGAGAAAAAGTTTAGAAAACGGGCTGTTACAGCGCTTTTATGCACTGCAACAGCCCGTTTGGTTTTAGGCAACACCGCACAAAACCTGTGCAATGCTGCCCTAATGCTTTTATCTTATATTACTTTACCTCAACGATCCAGTTGAAAGTATCCTCGATCTTACCCCACTGGATACCTGTCATAGTATCATAGAGCATCTGAGAGATATTTCCGATCTTGTTGTCGTTGATCTCCATGACCTTGTCTCCCCATTTGAGGTGACCTACGGGGGAGATAACGGCAGCAGTACCCGTACCGAATACCTCATTGAGCTTGCCTGCATCGTAAGCATCGGCGATCTCCTGAATGGTGATTCGTCTTTCCGAGACCTTGAGTCCCTTGGACTTGCAAACGTCGATAGCCGACTTTCTTGTGATGCCAGGGAGAATAGAGCCCTGAAGCATAGGTGTAACGACCTCGCCGTCAATAACGAAGAAGATGTTCATAGCGCCGACTTCCTCGATATACTTCTGCTCAACGCCGTCAAGCCAGAGAACCTGAGAGTAGTTCTGCTTGTGAGCCTCGTCCTGACCGATAAGCGATGCAGCGTAGTTTCCGCCTGTCTTTGCGAAGCCCATACCGCCTCTTACAGCGCGGACATACTTGTTTTCAACGTAGATGTTTACGGGGTTGAGACCGCTTTCGTAGTAAGCGCCGGAGGGTGAAAGGATTATCATGAAGAGATAATGTGCGCCGGGCTTAACGCCGAGGAAAGGATCAACGGCGAAGATAAAGGGTCTTATGTAGAGCGACTCGCCGTCCTTAGCAGGAACCCAGTCCTTTTCGACCTTGAGAAGCTCCATGAGGCACTGCATGCCGAGCTCCTCGGGAAGCTCGGGGATAACGAGACGTTCATTGGACTTGTTGAGTCTCTTGAAATTCTCCTCGGGACGGAAGAGCTGTATCTTTCCCTCGGCAGTTCTGTAAGCCTTAAGACCCTCGAAAACGGTCTGACCGTAGTGGAGGCACATAGCTGCCGGACTGAGTGCGATCTCGCCGTAGGGCTTGATCTCGGGATCGTGCCAACCCTGACCCTCGTCATAGGGCATAACGAGCATATAGTCGGTGAAGATGTGACCGAATCCGAGCTTTTCGTCGGGAGCAGGCTTCTTCTTTAATTCATCTGCTTTTGTGAATTTGATTTCCATTTTTATCAACCTCTTTTATTATTTGTTCCGTCACGACATTGTGACGGTATCAGTCCATTACTGTGAAGTACTTCTTGCAGCAGAGCTTCTTGTACGCTCCGACACCTGCGATCGTGAGAACGCCTGTCAGAATGATGAGCAGCACACATGCCGCACAGATGCCTTTATTATTCTTTTCCATAGGTACCTCCTTTTTGCAAAAGAGCTGTCTTTTTTATCATTACATTATATTATATCATGTTTCAGAACATTTTTCCATAGGCTTTGTGATTTTTGATGAAAAAAACATAACAAAATACGCGCTTAAAAAAGTTCTGATTCTATGCAATGTGACGATTACTCGTCGAACGTGCGGACTCTGAGCTTTGCGCCGAGCCTTTCGGCGACCTCTCTTGAGGCTTCGATCTGTTCAGGAGGTATCACATCGACAACTGACATAATGACCTCGGACTTGCCTGTTTTAACGCAGTCTGCGGTGAAGCTCTGCATTGCCCTGAACGCCTCGGGGAACTTCGGACGTGTCACCCTCATGTACTCGTCCTCCGTACCTGCGTTGAGACTTACGGAAACGATGTCCACAGCGGAGCACAGCTCGTCGGCGATTGACCTG
>DHYN01000047.1:3545-5121 GCA_002414125.1 Ruminococcus sp. UBA5129
TCGCCGAGTCCGTTTGTGTTTATCCTGAGCTTCGGACAGCCCTCGCGCGAGCGGAGGTATTCCGAAACGGCAGTCACCGTTTCTATACGGCATGTTGGTTCACCGTAGCCGCAGAAAACGATCTCGCTGTACTTTTCAATATCTATCTTACCGAGAGCTTCAACGATCTCATCCATTGTCGGTTCGTGCTCGAGCCACAGCGGATCGGAGCCATATGCACCGTCGGAGTGAGTTCTTATGCAGAATGTACATGCGCACGGGCACTGATTTGTAAGATTCAAATAAAGATTATTGCCCACCTCGTAGGCGATAGTCATAGCTTTTTTCATTTATCCTTACCTCTTTCAAATATAGATTCTCGGGACTCTCTTAGATATGCCGCAGACGATCTCATATCCGATAGTTCCGCAAGCGGATGCAAGCTCATCGGCGGTTATGGTATCGCCGCCGTGCGTTCCGATGAGAGTTACTATGTCACCCGACTCAGCCTTTGCGTCGGTGACGTCGATCATGAGCTGATCCATGCACACCCTGCCGACTATCCTGCATCTTTTTCCGTGGACGAGCATTTCTCCTTTAGAGGAGAGAAGTCTCGAATAGCCGTCCGCATAGCCGATAGTCACCGTTGCTATCCGCATATCGCGGTCGGCAGTGAATGTACGTCCGTAGCTTATGGAGTCGCCTTTGGTGACCGTTTTAACATGCGAAATTACGGCTTTCAGCGCCATGACCGGTTCGAGACCCTCCGGTATCGGCAGCGATATATCCGGATGGAGACCGTAGAGGATGATACCTGCACGGGCGAGAGTGCTCCGTGCGGAGCTTCTGTAGCAGAGAGCCGCGCTGTTCATGAAATGGACGTGTCTGAGGGAGATGCCTCTTTCTTTAAGGCACTCGTATGTATCAATGATAAAACGCTGCTGAGCATCGGTATAGGCGATATTATCGGGAGAATCGCTGTCGGCAGCGGCAAAATGCGTGTACAGACCCTCGACCGCGAGACCGTCCATTCCGCAGAGAGCTTCTATCTCATCGGCACATGACTCGCAGGTATCGTGTCTCAGACCGATACGACCCATTCCCGTATCTATCTTGATATGGCAGCGGATAGTGTCGGGCGAGGAGCGGCAGAGCTTTTTGGCGTATTCGGTGGAGACGATGCCTTGTATTATGTTGTGCTTTGCGATCTCGTGGGCGTATTCGGGGGGAGTATAGCCGAGTATCAGTATCTCGCTGTCGGGACAAAATTCCCTTACTGCGATCGCCTCGTCAAGATTCGACACGGCAAAGCAGCGTATGCCGCACTGCTCCGCGAGACNNCTCGTCTCCGTGACCGTAGGCGTCTGCCTTGACGACTGCCATTACCTCCGTATCGCCCGGACACAGGCTCTTTATTACTTCAGCGTTCTTTTTCAGCGTGGACAGCGAGATCTCTGCCCACGCTCTTTTAAGATATGGTTTCATCGTTTTTCCTTTCAACTATTAAAAATTTATTACAGGTTGCAAAAGACCTTGAAATGTGTTTATATATATGTTATAATTTAAAGGTAAAAGTTAAGAACTTGTTCTCATAGGA
>DHYN01000047.1:5234-9973 GCA_002414125.1 Ruminococcus sp. UBA5129
TCCTATGAGAACAAGTTCTAAGGGGGAGCTGCAATGAGAACACTTCTTACAGGCTCGGAGGTATGCGGTCCCGAGGAGCTGCAGATCGACATTTCGTCTGCACTGTGCTTTACAGGTCACAGGACTTCGCGCATCGGGAACTACAGAGATGATGAACGCTGCCGGGAGCTCACTATGAAAACAGCCATGCTTATGCTCGCAAGAGCCGTGGATCTTGCTTTGCAGCAGGGCTACAGAACATTCATCAGCGGACTTGCCGAGGGTACCGATCTGTGGTGCTCCGACTATGTGCTGAAGAAAAAAATGCGCGATCCGGAGATAAAGCTCATCGGTGTAATGCCGTATCTCAGGCACGGCGAGCGTCTCAACAGCAAGTGGAGAGAGCTGCTTGAAAGGACTGAACGCGGTGCGGATATGCTGATCTCTACAAATCCCGATCCGAGGATAGTTTTCAGCAGCAGCGGCTCATCGGTACAGAGAGGATTGTATCGTGAGAGGAACTACTTCATGGTAGATAATTCCTCGGCGGTGATCGCCTTTATCAACGAGAACCTTTCACATTCGGGGACTCATCAGACGGTAGCTTATGCCGAAAGACTCGGCAGAAAGATCCACCGTATCTCCGTGAGCGATGTCTACGGTGTTCTTGACGATTCGGATACTGATGACGGAAGTCGGATCATTAAAGAAGTCCTGAGCCGTATTACCGAATTCTGATACTAACGGCTTCGCCGATCGCCAATTCAAAGCTTTGATATATATTATATCACAATTCTGAAAATATGCAAGCGATTTTTCATTTTCCGCAATTTTTTCAACAGCGTGTTGAAAATCAAGTTTAAACATTCGGCGATATTAATTGATGTTGAAAATGTGGAAAACCTTGTGGAAACCCATAGACAAGCGGTAAAGTTTTAAACCTATCGGTCGGGAAAACGCATTTGCGCAAAATTTATGACGAAAATCTGTTCTCCCGATGCCTATACTAATAGTTATTACGGAGGTCATATCATGAGCAAGAAAAAACAGGGACACGTTGCCGTTCCATTTCTGTTGACTATATTCATCGGACTCCTTATCATCGGAGGCGCGGCGGTGTATATATACAATTATTTCGGGCTCGGCAAGCAGACGGAGCTGGATGAGCCTATTGCCCGTGTTGCCGCTACAGCTACCTATGAGGATACTCATACGATACTCCTTGTGCTCGATACACCGGAAGAGAAGCGCAGTCCGCTGACATTCGTGATGATGCGCTCTATTCCTAAGGATAAAAAGGTAGTATTTGTCGGACTGCCTGCAAATACTATCGCTGTTGTAGACGGAAAGCAGTCAAGCCTTAGCGACAGCTATACACGCGGCGGCGTATCGACCGCAGTTGACTTCGTAAACAAGACCCTCGGCATAGAGATCGATCGCTATATGATCTTCGATGAGGAGGCGCTCTACAAGACGTGCGACATCATGGGCGGCGTAACATATACGATCACGACCGATATAGGCGGTCTCAAGGCTAATACCGAGCAGTTCCTCAGCGGCGAGCAGGTCAAGAGAGTCATCACCTATCCTCTGTACGAGCAGGGAGAGATCCAGCGTGCGTATACCGCAAGCTCGATATGCTCGTCCATGCTCAATCAGGCTGACGGTCAGCGTATCGCGGACGGTCTCGACAGAAGCTTCAATACTATCATCAACCTCGTGAACTCCGATATTACATCGGCAGACTACAAGAACCGCAAGGTCGGATTAAAGGATATGTTAAAGAACGGCAAGGGAATCGCGCGTTTCAGAGTGGCTGACGGCGTTGTCTCGGGCGGTTCGTTCATCCTTGATGATTCGTTTATTGAGGACTTAAAGAAGGAATATTTTTCGGAAGATACAGAGGCGAAGAAAAAATGACAGGCAATATTTTTGATACCCACGCTCACTATGCAGACCACGCTTTCGATGACGATCGCACAAGCGTGCTTGCGGAGCTTCCCTCAAAGGGAGTCGCACTTGTAATGCTTGCTTCCTCATCGGTGGAGGATACCGTGCGGAATGCGGAGCTTGCGAATAGATACGATTACGTTTATGCCGCTTCGGGAGTCCATCCCGAGAGCGTTGATACGAATCCGTCCGATTACCTTGATACGGTCGAGCGCACGGCAAGGGCTAATCCAAAGGTCCGCGCGATCGGCGAGATCGGGCTTGATTACCACTATGAGGGCTTCAACAGAGAGGCTCAGATCGAGATATTCTGCCGTCAGATAGAGCTTGCGGAAAAGCTCGGTCTGCCCGTGATCGTTCACAGCCGCGACGCTTCGGAGGATACTCTCGAGATACTGAAAAAATATAAGCCGAAGGGAGTAGTCCACTGCTTCAGCGGCTCGGCTGAGACTGCACGCGAGATCGTGAAGCTCGGTATGTATATCGGCTTCACGGGAGTATTGACGTTCAAGAACGCAAAGAAAGCGCTGAGGGCGCTTGAGGCTGTACCGACGGACAGGCTGCTTCTTGAGACCGACTGCCCGTATATGGCGCCTGTGCCGTTCAGAGGTCAGAGGTGCGACAGCTCCATGATCGCGTATACTGCGGAAAAGGCGGCTGAGATAAAAGGCTTGACAACGCAGGAAATACTCGATATTACAATGGAAAACGGAAAAAGGATGTACAAAATTTAAGAGGATAGAGATATGTATTACTGCTGTGGAATAACGGAAAAAGGCAATATGCCGCATAATGAGGATGCTCTGCTTATCGGGCATACGGTCTCCGACGGCGGCGCTGTGGAGCAGACCCTTGAACCGCCGTTCATCTGTGCCGTGTCGGACGGAGTTTCGGGAGAGCTGTCGGGAGAGCTTGCTTCGAGGATGTGCCTCGAACAACTGAGGGATATAAAGTACGGAAAGCGTGTAAAGCTCGAAAAAAAGCTCATCGAGATACACCGCCGCCTTGCCGAATACGGCGATGAGCACGAAGAGACAAGAAATATGCAGGCTACACTGTGCGGTATAGCCGTTGACGAAAATGACAGGATAAACTTTATTAATGTAGGCGATTCGAGACTCTACCGCTACAGAAGCGGCAAGCTCAGACAGATCTCGCGCGATCATTCGCTGGTGCAGATGCTCTATGAGGAGGGTTCGATCACCAACGAGGAGCGCAGGACTCATATCCACCGCAACATCATCTTCCCCGTGCTCGGAAACCTCAGATCCGAACCCAAGATAGACGTAGAGCCGATAGAGGGCGGTATGCAGTTCGGAGACATTCTTCTGCTGTGTACGGACGGTCTTTCGGACTATATCTCCCGTATCGGCATCGAGGAGATACTTGAGCTTCCGAAAAGCCTTCAGGTAAGACTGAAAATGCTTGTGGACAAGGCGCTCGCAAACGGATGCGCTGATAATATAACGGTCATCGCCGTTGTTTACTGTGAGGAGTGATATATATGAATACATCGGCAGTCATCGTCTGCGCAGGCAATTCTACGCGTATGCAGGGACGAAATAAGATACTTCTTCCTCTCGGCGGCAGCACCGTTATCGGTACTGCTCTTGCGGCTTTTCAGAGCTGTCCCGAGATCGCCGAGATAATCGTCGTTGCAAGGGAACAGGATATTCCCGAGATAAAAGAAATTGCCGGGAAATGCGGCATCACCAAGCTCAGCGGATGCACAGCAGGAGGCGCTACACGTCAGGAGAGCGTTATGAACGGCATTCGCCTTATCTCAAAGGAGACTGAGCTTATCGCCGTGCATGACGGAGCGCGTCCCCTCGTCAAGTCCGAGCATATCAGCCGTGCGGTAAAGGATGCGCTCGTTTTCGGAGGCGCAACGCTCGGAGTCCCTGTAAAGGATACTATTAAAATGGTGGATGACGGTCTCATAACCGACACTCCGCCGCGCAGCTCGCTGTACATTACGCAGACTCCGCAGATATTCAGGAAGAAACTCTATTTCGAGGGTATCGACTTCGCGCTCGAACACAGCCTCGATTTTACAGACGACTGTCAGCTCGTTGAAGCTATCGGCGGAAAGGTCTATATGACGGTCGGCGATTACACCAATATCAAGATAACCACTCCCGAGGATATAGCCATTGCCGAGGCTATCCTTTCGGCGAGAGCGGAATAAAGCTTTGCAGCGAAAGGAGAAGTCTATGTTCAGAATAGGTCACGGTTATGATGTACATAAGCTCGTTGAGGGGAGAAAGCTCATCCTCGGCGGCGTTGAGATACCACATACGGTCGGTCTTTTGGGTCACTCCGATGCGGATGTGCTCGTTCATGCGGTAATGGACGCTATGCTCGGTGCGCTCGCACTCGGTGATATAGGACACCTTTTTCCCGATACGGACGACACCTACAAGGGAGCTGACAGTATGGAGCTGCTTGCCGAGGTCTGCCGCGTTATCGGACAAAAGGGCTATCGTATCGGAAATATTGATGCTACGGTCATCGCGCAGGCTCCCAAGCTCGCTCCGCACATCACGGCGATGAGGGAGAATATCGCAAGGGTCTGCGGATGCGATGCGGACAGGATAAGTATTAAAGCTACGACCGAGGAGAAGCTTGGATTTACGGGTGAAAAGCTCGGCATCTCTGCACATGCGGTCGCGCTGCTTATGAAAATATAGATGTAATGTCCGAAAGTAGTTTATTTACTGCTTTCGGGCTATTTTTAATTATTTATCGGAATTGTGCGTTTTTGGAAAAAGTAACAGTTGATCCTGCTGAAAAGTCTTTGGCGCCGCCTT
>DHYN01000100.1 GCA_002414125.1 Ruminococcus sp. UBA5129
TTAACTCTTGAATATTAGTGCGCAGAGCCTTTGGCGAAAGACAAGGAATAAAGCCGAAGGAATATGTGCATATTTCGAGGGTTTATGACGCAGTATTTCGACAAAGGGGCAAGCAATAAGTTCATGAGTTAATTGGGGGAGCAATATGATAAGGATTTTAGGCATCGACCCGGGATACGCGATCGTCGGCTTCGGAGTGCTCGATTACGATAACGTCAGATTTACTCCGATCGAGTACGGAGCTGTGCTGACCGAGGCGGGAACACCGTTCTCCGAGAGACTGCGCGCTATCCATGAGGACATAGAGTTCATCTTCGACCGCTTCAAGCCTGATTGCATGGCGATCGAGCGTCTCTATTTTACCACCAACCAGAAAACCGCTATCGACGTGGCGCAGGCTCGCGGAGTGACAGTACTGTCCGCCGCGAAACGAGGTGTCCCCGTGTATGAATACACTCCGCTTCAAGTGAAGCAGTCGGTCGTAGGATATGGCAAGGCTGAGAAGAAGCAGGTCATGGAAATGACAAGACAGTTTCTCGGACTCGCCCAGATACCAAAACCTGATGATGCCGCCGATGCCCTCGCTATCGCTATTTGCCACGGACATTCCGTCCGCTTTCAATAAATGCAGCACCTCCGATCTTTATGCGGTGTTGCCTAAAGGAGAACGACTATGATCTACAGTTTAAAAGGAAAGCTTATCGTCAAGGAGCTGAATTTTGCCGTCATAGAATGCGCGGGCGTCGGTTACGGATGCCGCACTTCATATACCTCTGCCTCAAAGCTCGGTGAGCTCGGCTCGGAAGTCATGCTCTATACCTACCTCCACGTCCGTGAGGATGCCGTTGAGCTTTTCGGCTTCGCCACTCAGCAGGAGCTTAGCTGCTTCAAACTGCTTATCTCCGTATCGGGTGTAGGACCGAAGGGTGCTATCGCTATCCTTTCCGATGTCACTCCGGAGCGATTCGCGTTCCTTGTGGCTTCGGGTGACAGCAAGGCGTTTACCAAGGTCAAGGGTATCGGTACGAAAACGGCTCAGAGACTCGTTCTCGAGCTAAAGGATAAGATCACCGCCGATTCGCTTTCAGGCTCGGTAAGCTCGGATGCTGCGCTCTTCACGAGTACCCCCGATCTCACAGGCTCGAATGTTTCCGAGGCGCTTGAGGCTCTCATGGTGCTCGGATTCTCTCAGGGCGAAGCAGCCCCCGTTCTCGGCAGGCTCGACCCGAATCTCTCCACACAGGATCTCATCAAGGAGACCATGCGTATAATGAATGCAAAATAATTACCTAAAATTCAGGAATGATCTACACGAAAGGATGTAATTCATGAATCAGCCAATGAATCTCGATGAACTGCTCAAGGCCGCTATTACAGACCCTTCAATGCGTTCAACGTTCTTACAAACACTCATCAAGAGCGATGTTTATGTCATCGTGAAGAATCCTGTCCGTCGGTCGTCAGATGCCGATGACGGGATCCAGCTTGAACTTATCACCACGCAGAACCCCGACGGCGAGGTGTTCATACCTTTTTTTACAAGCTTCCGCGCACTGCAGCAGTTCGCAAAACGTTATGTGGACTGCTACAAGATAAACTGTCTGCGCCTTTTCGACCTTATACAGTCGGTCTCGGCAGTACTTAACCCCAATTCCTACGGAAAAGAATTTTCCTCGAAGGAGATAAAGAGCATCCTTATGATAGCGCGTAATCTCCGTATCAAGGCGATCTCGTACAATGAAGCCGACACTATCTCATACCGTCCGACCTCGTATTCGGTAGGTCACATAACAAAGGCGGCTTCAAAATTCTTGTCGAAGCAGCCGAATGTCGAAAAGGCTTTTATACTCGAAATGATAAAGGGCTGCGAAAAGCCTCAGCTCCTGCTCGTCATCGACATGATAGGAAGCACGCGAAAACTGTTCGTTCCGCTGTCGAAGTATCTCTCCAAAGTCGTAAGACCAAACGAGCACCTCAGCTTCATCAGCCTTGAACAGGATATGGGCAAGCGCGCCGCAGAAACGGTCGAGCCGTTCTATGTGCGCAAAAAGAGATATTTTGAGAAATAAAGGAAGCACTGATTCCTGAACGGAGATGATAAATTGATTTCAACAGAAGATATGGAATTCGCACCGAGAGTCATCTCGCCCGAAGTCGCACAGGAGGACTCCGATATCGAGGTCACTCTCCGTCCGCAGACTCTCCATGACTACATCGGTCAGGAAAAGGTCAAGGAAAACCTCGCGATCTACATCGAGGCTGCAAAGCGCCGCGGTGAGGCTCTCGACCATGTTCTCCTCTACGGACCGCCCGGTCTCGGCAAGACCACTCTTTCCTCTATAATCGCCCACGAGCTTGGCGTGAACCTGCGCATTACGACAGGTCCTGCGATCGAGAAGCCCGGCGACCTCGTCTCGATGCTCACGAGTCTTTCCGACAACGATGTGCTCCTGCGGACGGAGAGTGACCTCGATATCGGAGTCCTCCTGTGCGACTTCGGGCGAGATGACTCTCGGTGCGAATTC
>DHYN01000050.1 GCA_002414125.1 Ruminococcus sp. UBA5129
CTCAGCCGCAGGAGCAGAAAGGACACTGGTGCGAGTGCTTTGACGAGCCGAAAAAGCCGTTGTATGTCGAGCTCGGCTGCGGAAAGGGAGGCTTCATTTCACAGATAGCGCCGGCACATCCCGAGGTGAATTTCATCGCAATGGACATAAAGAACGAGATGCTTGTCCTTGCAAAGAGAAAGATAGAAGCTGCTTACGGCGATGAAGCTCCGTACAATGTTAAAGTTGCTATCCAGAACATAGAGCGAATTGATCTTGCATGGGACGAAAACGATCGTGCGGACAGGATCTATATCAATTTCTGCAACCCATGGCCGAAGAAGAAGCACAAAAAGCGCCGTCTGACGCATACGCGCCAGCTTTTGAATTACAAGAAATTCCTGAAAGGGCAGATATGGTTCAAGACTGACGATGATGAGCTTTTTGAGGAATCTCTTGAATACTTTGCCGAGTCAGGATTTGAGATAAAGTTCATGACGCGTGATCTTCACAGCGAGAAAGAAATTGAAAATTTCGAGACAGAACACGAAAAAATGTTTAGTGATATGGGTATCAGGATCAAGATGCTCATCGCAGAGCCCGTAAAGTGAGGCAGTTATGGAATTTGAAAAAACATTCGGAAATTTTTCCGTTGCATTTGATTCACATAAGACAGTCGGCATGACAGGGAAAGCCGTTTATAAAGAGCTGACACTCGATAAGGGAGCGTTTTCACGCGGCTGCTTTAAGGGGATAACGGCTGCCGTCACGGATGAGAATACACAGCTTCTTATCGACTGCAAGGCGACTGCTTTCGAGGCTTATAAGGAGATATTGAAGCTTCTTTTCAAAAAGGATTACGGCGTTTCTCTGAGTGGTATAACGGTACACATAGATGCAGTAAAAAATGTAATGTCAAGCATTCCGCTCATTATAGCAGCTGATGCACAGAAGATAGAGCCTTATTTGAGCGTCAATCTCGTTATTGAGGGAGCTGCCGGCAATAGTGAATGCTCCGAAAGATATGCGAGTCTTATGAAGATTCTCAAAGCCGCTCACAGCAAGCTCGGACTCGCATTCACGCATATTACTGCCGACCCGTCAGATCAGGCATGGGAGTCTTATCTCAGGGAACAGCTTATCAATGAAAAATCGCTTCCGTATGATGCCGCTCGGATAGGCATTGTTTCAGCAGACGAGCGCTCGGGAACGGGAACATGTCTTTTCGGAGAAGCTGCTCCGAAACTCAATCCTAAGCAGCTCGTAAAGTGCGGTATAGGCGGACTCGGAGGAAATGACGGTGCGGCAGCATTTATCGGCAAAGTACTTACGACCGTATGCTCAGGCACGGCATCCGTTTACGAGCTTGCATCGGCAGTTTCTGCTGCGTATGACGGAGTCTTTGAGGACAAAGGGCATCTTATAAAGGTCGCAGAACCTTGGTGCGGTCATTATGCTGTCGGTTCGGGATTATTCACCGCGATGCATCTCACACGTCTTATCGGCAAGGGCTGGAGCTCTTTGGATAATTCTGCTCCGGATGAAGGATTTGCCGTGTTCATGCCGGAAAACAGATCGGAACTCACTGCCGTTTTTGTCAATGGGTCATACACGATAAAGAATTACTCCGTGAGCCTTTCTGACGAGAGCTTTCTCGGAAGGACGCTCAGCGTGATCGAGTCATGCGGACCGTCAGTGGGCGGAATATATGAAAAGACGCGAATGAGACTCGTAACAGGAGCTTTGGTCGGTGAAGAACCGCTGAAATTTACAGTTAAGCCTTGCTCGATAATGACTGTTACAACGCTCGATACCGCATTTACTGAGGAGCTGCGATGCCTTTGCAGAAGCATTCCTGAAAAGGCACGTTTGAAGCTTCCGTATAACAATAGATTTGACAACAGGGATGAGCTTATCCTGAAAAATGCAGGAAAGCCGTATTTCACAAACGATGTGAACGGTATGTTCCGTCTCGTTGAGGACGGAAAAAGCTGTGCCTTGATTCAGCAGTCGTTATCGGGTGTTTCCGAACCTATGACTGTTCTCGGGGATGAGACATGGGCAAATTATACGGCTGAGGTCAATGTTCTCGTGACAGACGGATATGCAGGTCTTGCGGTACGCTGCACAGGAACGCTCTGCGGACTTTCGCTCAGACTGTACAGCAGCGGAAAATGTACGCTGTGCCATCTCGGAGAAGCAATCGCCGAAGCTCAGATCGAGGGATTTGATAAAGATGAGTGGCATACGATAAAGCTTGCGGCATTCGGCGAATTCTATTCTGCATATATAGACAATACGCTTGTCAAAAACTACGCTGAGCACGACACATACTGTCTGCGCGGACGCATCGCACTTATCAGCTCCTACAACAGCAACAGCTTCAAGGAACTTAAGGTCACTCCCGCGCTCAACATGAATGCCTACGCAGACCGTGCCGATGCTCTTTCGGAGAGCGTGACATATTCGGGTAAACCCGTTCTGACAATCGAGGATTCGGATAAGTATGCGATACTCGCTGCGGATGACAGCTTTACACTCAATTATCTCGGCTGCGGCTTTGCACTTTGCATAAGCGCTTGTGAAGCATCTGTGGAGATAACCCTTGACGATAAAATACTTGAGAGTGCAAAAGAGCTTGACAACTGCTGCGGTTCTCTTGCGGTATACCGTTCGGGAGAGGTCGTGTTTGGAAATCATACATTGACAGTGAGGGTGCTCTCGGGAGGACTTTCCCTTGACAGCATCCTGACTTACACAAACCGCTGGTCTTACAGCCGCTACTCAGAGGACGAACTCAGGATGCCGACTGCTCAAAAGGCAGTAATTGCAGCCGCCGCNNCCGCAACTGCTGCGGCAGGTGCAGCAGCTGCATTTATAGCTCATAAGGTCAAAAAGCTTAAGAATAAAAAACACTAAGCTGCTATTTTGCACAAAAATAACTGTAAAATTTTATAAAATAATACTGGACAAATCGTACATTATGTGTTATAATATTTATTAAAGAAACAATGACTTAGTACGCAGGAAAATGCGTGTCGAGCCGTCAGTGGATAATAAAATATTAGAACCCTTTAAGTTGATCCCGTGAGGTTGACAAGGTGTATCACTCAATTATGTATATAGCACGCAATAGGTGTACTATAAGTATGAATGAGCTCATCTGTCAAAAGGGTGAGCTCTTTTTGCGTATATGCAGAGGTGACTGAATGGAACAGAAAAGAATTATAATGGATGAGACTGCAATGCAGCGTGCCGTTGCAAGGATCTCATATGAGATCCTTGAACGGAACAAAGGTGCATCCCGACTCTGCGTGATCGGAATACATTCGCGCGGAGCTGCACTCGGCAGGCGTATTGCCGATAAGCTTTCAGAACTGGAGAGGATTCCCGTGAAATACGGAGCTATCGACATAACACCGTACAGAGACGATGCTTCGGCTGACAGCGGATGCGACCGCACAAGCATTGATTTCGATGTAAAGGACATGAAGGTAGTCCTCGTGGATGATGTGCTGTTTACGGGAAGAACAGCTCGTGCTGCGATAGACGGCATCATAAAAAGAGGCAGACCTGTATCTATACAGCTTGCTGTGCTCATTGACAGAGGTCACAGGGAGCTTCCGATACGTCCTGATTATATCGGAAAAAATCTGCCGACATCCCGAAGCGAGGTCGTAGCGGTCTCAGTAAAGGAATTCGACGGTAACGACTTTGTAGCTATTTGCAGCGAATAAGAAAGGAGGATCGTGGTGTCTATACTTATTAAAAATATCCGTGCGGTCGATTCGACCAACGATATGAAAGCAGACATCTTTATTGACAACGGAAAGATCGCAGAGATCAGACAGAAGATAACACATGAGGCTGATGAGGTGATCGACGGCACAGACCTTGTGCTCATGCCTTCGCTCTTTGACATGCATGTGCATTTTCGCGATCCGGGACTCACTCATAAGGAGGACATTCTTACCGGATGCAGCGCGGCTCTTGCCGGTGGTGTGACTGGGGTGGTCTGTATGCCGAATACAAAACCTTGCTGCGATAATTCGGAAACGATCAAGTATATCATAAACAAGGCTGCCGACACGGGTGTAGATGTATATCCGGCAGGATGCATCACAGGCGGAATGAGCGGAAACGGTCTGTGTGATTACGAGGATCTTAAGGCTGCGGGATGTATATGCCTCTCTGATGACGGCAGACCTGTTGAGAATGCCGAGCTCATGCGTCAGGCTCTCGAGCTTTCAAAATACAACGGAATGCTCGTTATCTCACACTGTGAGGATCTTTCGATAATAGACGGCGGCATCATAAACAAGGGCGATACATCCGTAAAGCTTATGGTCAAGGGAATGGATAGAGTTTCCGAGGACTATATCACAGCTCGTGAGCTGATACTTGCGAATTCTGTTGCTTCAAGGATACATATCGCGCATGTCAGTACAGCCGGCAGCGTAGGAATAATAAGGCATGCAAAGGCAATGGGCGTAAAGGCTACCTGCGAGACGGCGCCGCATTATTTCATGCTGACAGATGAGCTGCTTGAAAAGCGTGATGCCGATTACAGAATGAATCCTCCCCTCAGAACTCACAACGATGTTCGGGAGGTAATAGACGGGATCAAGGATGGTACGATCGACTGCATAATCACCGATCACGCTCCGCATACCGCAGCGGAAAAAGCCGACTTTGAAACAGCTCCGAACGGCGTTGTCGGACTCGAAACATCCTTTGCGGCAACCCTCACTGCGCTCTATCATACAGGAGAGATAACGCTCGGCAAAGTCATCGAGCTCATGTGCGTGAATCCGAGAAAAATACTCGGACTTGATGTGCCGTCTATCCGCGAGGGAAGCACTGCCGATCTCATGATCGCGGACATCAACAGAAAATGGATTGTCGATCCCGACAAGCTCCATTCAAAATCACACAATACGGTTTTCAAGGGAATGACGCTTACGGGCAAACCCCTTGTTACTATATCAAAAGGCAAAATAAGATACGACGAAAGGTGAGGTTGCTATGTCATTTGACAGACTTATTGAGAAGATCATCGAGATGAAGAATCCTACGGTGGTAGGACTTGATCCCAAGCTTGAATATGTACCAGAATTTATTAAGAAGCGTTATTTGGAGGATGACGGCTGGACTCTCAAAGCTGCTGCAAAGGCTATCTTTGCGTTCAATCAGGCGATCATCGACGAGATACACGACATAGTACCTGCGATCAAGCCGCAGGCTGCGTATTACGAGATGTACGGTCACTACGGCATCAAGACTCTCGAAAAAACTATCCGCTATGCAAAGCTCAACGGAATGTATGTGATAACAGACGCTAAAAGAAATGACATCGGAGCTACTATGGAGGCTTACACAAACGCTCATCTCGGTACCGTAACAGTCGGTGAGGGTGAGATCGAGCCTTTCGGCGCTGATGCTCTTACTGTAAACGGTTACCTCGGTACGGACGGTATAGCTCCTCTCACAAAGGTATGCAAGGAGCGCGACAAAGGTATTTTCGTGCTTGTTAAGACTTCCAATCCCTCAAGCGGAGAGCTTCAGGATAAGCTCATAGACGGTGTACCGGTTTATGCCGTAATGGGAGATATGTGCGAAAAGTGGGGGGCAGATTCGATCGGCAGATACGGCTATTCATCGGTGGGTGCGGTAGTCGGAGCAACATATCCCGAGCAGTTGACAGAGCTTAGAAAGAGACTTCCCCATACGATGTTCCTCGTCCCCGGATATGGTGCACAGGGAGGCGGAGCAGAGGGCTTAAAGGGCGGCTTTGACGAAAACGGGCTCGGCGCTGTAGTCAATTCATCCCGTGCGGTAATGTGTGCTTACAAAAAAGAAGAGTGCGATGAAAGAGATTTCGCAAAAGCAGCTCGCCGTGAGACTATCCGTATGAGAGACGACATATGCTCGTACATCAATCTTAAGTAATGACAGGCAGAATAATTTTCGCATCCGTTTGCACAGCCGTAATGCTTCTTGCAGCAGGATGCAGTAATAACGATATTTCATCTGAGCAAAGCTCCGAGCCGTTGATTTCGGAGTCGTCAGCCTCGGAGATCAGAGAGCTTGCACCAGTATCCACCGATAATTTCACGTTCACTGCAGTGACACAGGCTGATTACAATGAACAGCTCGAGAAGATACAGGAGGAAAAGGGCGATGTGATTATCCTCGGCAACCTCGAACGCCTTTGTACCGAGCATGAATACGGATGCGACGATGAAGAATGCATAGAATTTCTCGGCAGGGAGTGGACGCTTTTCGGTACTCCCGTTGATCCGGGCAACAATGAAGATCTGTTCAGCTATTTCATTTCGGCTGAGGCGAAGGACGGCAGGAAATGCTGTCTTGCGGTATGTCAGTATTCCAATCTTCCTTCGATCGACGGACCGGTCATTGAAGGATACGAGATGTGTGCCGATGCTGCAAAGGAGCTTGCCGAGCTCATCCGAAATACGGAAATATCCGAGTTCGAGTGGGTCGGAAACGGTACATATTCCGAGAACGGGATGGAAATAATCTATAGCTATAAAGGCGGAAAGGCTTTAGTTGAAAGCTATCTATACGGTTTGAGTAATGACGAAATCGAAGAAAAATTTTCAAGCATGTCCGAGGAAAAGTTCAACGAATGGCTCGAAAAGCAGGCTGAGATCTACTATGAGAGCAAGAAATGACCGCGGATAGGCAAACGAAAGGAATGGTAAAATGTCCATGTTCAACAATAAAGAGAAAGCGTATCTTATGCTTGCAAACGGCGCTGTTTTCACGGGCTGGAGTTGCGGAGCTAAGGGTACCGCTGTCGGTGAGGTCGTATTCACAACGGGATTAACGGGCTATCAGGAAACTTTGACTGACCCGAGCTACTATGGTCAGCTCGTAACACAGACATTTCCGCTCATCGGAAATTACGGTGTAAACAGCGAGGACAACGAATCCTCAGCCTCATTTGTAAAGGGCTATATCGTAAGGGAGATCTGTGCAGAACCCTCTAATTTCAGATGCGAGGGCACTATCAGCGACTTTCTCACAGAGAATAATATAGTTGGCATATGCGGTATAGATACGCGCCGTCTTACAAGAATTATTCGTGAGACCGGTGTTATGAACGGCGTCATCACCACCGAGGACATTTTCGCTCAGAAGGAGATCCTTCTCGAGAGGATAAAGGATTATAAGATAGTCGATGCCGTCAAGAGCGTAACGGCATC
>DHYN01000075.1:0-1839 GCA_002414125.1 Ruminococcus sp. UBA5129
TGAGCCGAAACAAGTTATAGTTCTCGTCAGCAGCGGCGAGCAGCCTTATGCTGCACAGCGGCGAAGCTAAAAAGTAAGTATACGCTGAATTTCTCGCGGAACATGACCTCCGCATTCGCACAAACGTCCGTATACATGCATTTGTGTTCCACCGACCGCATGTTGGCTGTTCTGAGCGGTCTTTTTGTTTGTTCTCTAAGTTAAGATAGCGTTATAAGAACATACGTTCTAATCCCTTTAAGATAATTATAGAACATTAGTTCGATAATGTCAATAGCTGATATAAAAATTTATTATTTAACTTTATGGGAGAAAGTTTTCAACAAATGAGAGAGAAGAAAATGAGTTGCAGAAAAAACATGGTTGTTGAAAACTGTTGAAACTGTTTAAAAATAAAAACAACGAAATACAGGCAAAAGTCGGTTCAGACAAAGCGAGAAAAAGAGACTTTTTCGCCTCGGGGAGCGCCGCAGGCACGAATCTACATTCTCAATCTCATTCTCATCTTCACTTACATTTTCAGTATCATTTTCATTTTACATTATCATTTATCATTATCAGCTACGTTTGCTAAGCAAATTTAGCAAATGCTACGAGCGTTTTCTTGAGTTTTCCGCCTTTTTCAGACCACCGATCTTCCCTGCGGCACGGCGTTTTTCAACGATTTCGGAGTACTTTTTCGTGTCGCGCTCGATCTGGTCTGAGATGAACGAGAACGCCATTTTCGGTGCGCCTGTGAGCTGAGGGTACTCTCCGAATCGGACGAAGTTGAGGATCGCCTTGAAGAGTTGTCCAGCCTCCTCATCGGACAGACAGCTCACCTGATTGATGTAATTCGCGTAAAGAATAAAGCTTGACTTTTCATTGATCTCGTACATGATATTGACCTCCATTAGTTATTTGAAGTTGCCTTCAAAAACAGGTGCGGCGGAAATCCTATTCAACGTTTTTATATTGAATTTCACGAAAAGTTTACAGAAAGTTCACAAATAAGCGCCGAAAAAAATCCCCGAATACCGGTNNTCAGACCGTTATTCGGGGAACAGGTTTGCATAAAATTTTTAAACTATGACCATAGACCGCGGCGAATCAATTGAACATTCCCTCGGGAGCAGAGATCAGGTCTGTAGAAGCTATCTCGGTGCGGATATAGTTTTCCTTATCGTTGTAGTCCTTGCCTGTGGGGAAGAAGCAGAACGAGAAATCGCCCACATTCTCGGCAAGAGCGAAGCTCACATAGCCGTTCCATTCCTGACCTGCGTCGATCACGGAGAGCTTCTCGAAGCCGCTGAGGTGGTTGAGCGCGTAAACCTGAGCTGTTGCGGCAGGCGAGACCTCGGTCTTATCGGGGAGAATGATATAGAAGTTGTTGATAGCTGTGTATTCGCAGGCAGTATCGGTATTGTTGGTGATCGTAACATCGGCATAGATGAACTTTGTTCCGTCCTTGACGATACCCGAGTCGATTATGCGGTTGAGCTTGTAGCTTGTGCCCTTGACCTCGGTCTGCTCGTTCATAGTGAGCTTATGTTCGATCTCGGCAACGCCGGGGATTTCAGCATATGTTTTGCCTGCGTAGTTTGTGTAAACAATGGATTTATCCTTATTGCTGTCCTTACAGCTCGACATCGGAGCTGCTGCGAGTACTGCTGCGAAGATAAGTGCAGCTATTTTAAGATTTTTAACAATTTTCATTTTATTAGCCTCCTGAGCATTTGTGCGGAGAGTTTGGGTGGGGATGCTGAGGTTCTCCGCTTGTATATTACAGTATATCATTTTCTATTTAAAAAGTCAAGCAGACTTGCGCTTTTGACTCTGACGATGCTTTTCCTGCTGACG
>DHYN01000075.1:2015-5401 GCA_002414125.1 Ruminococcus sp. UBA5129
CACCAAAGACTTTACTGCAAGAAAAAAGCTGCTTCATCGTAGTTTTCTACTATATATACATCCGCAGTAATCCTGCCTGTAAAGAGAGTATTTTCCCGACAGCTCGATAGATCGCTTATACCCCTCATGCTTCTTGAAATCAGAATGGAGATACGCAACACCGCACCTCTCCGCTGTCTCAGCTCCGTACTCGTTGATAAATGCGGCATCCTTGTGCGGACTTATCGTGAGCGTTGTAGTGAAGTAATCCGCACCATGCTCCTTTGCCCTTTCGCCTGTCCTTTCAAGCCGCAGTCCGATGCACCTCCTGCACCGCTCACCGCGTTCGGGAGCTTCCTCCAGACCTCTTGCAAGCTCGTAAAACGGCGTCGGGTCGTAGTCCTCATCAATTATGGGTATGTCGAGTCCCATTTCAGCCACAAGCCTTTTCAGCTCAGACTTGCGGTACTCATATTCCTCCTCGGGAGCAATATTCGGGTTGAAGAAAAAAAGCGTTATATCAAAGTGCCCATGCAGATATTCCAGAACATAGCTGCTGCACGGCGCACAGCATGCATGGAGGAAAAGCCGCGGTCTTTCGTTGTTTCTGCCAAGCTCCGCGAGCTTTTCATCGAGTATTCTTCCGTAATTCGGCTTTTGCATCACTTGTCCTCGAGACCCTTGAGAGCCTTTAGCTCATCGCGGTTGACTCTGATCTCAACGTCCTTGAGAAGCTTCAGCTCGGAGCGGTCGTATGTCACAGGGACTTCCGATTTGTCGGTCTTTACACGGAGCTTTCCCGTAATGAGGTTGACGTCCTCGACCTTTCCGCGGTCGCCGTCGGGAGTAACTACGACAGCGCCTATCTTCGGGGTGATCTTAAGCAGTTCTTCATAGGCGTTCTGTTCGTTTTTGAGACAGCACATGAGTCGTCCGCATGTTCCCGAGATCTTTGTGGGATTGAGGGAAAGACCCTGTTCCTTAGCCATTTTTATCGAAACGGGAGCAAATTCCCCGATAAAGCCCTTGCAGCAGAATTCTCTTCCGCAGATACCGAGTCCGCCGAGAATTTTGGCTTCGTCGCGCACGCCTATCTGTCTCAGCTCGATACGCGTTCTGAAAACGGCAGCAAGATCTTTGACAAGCTCGCGGAAATCGACGCGGTTTTCGGCGGTGAAGTAGAACAGCAGCTTGTTGTTGTCGAACGTGCACTCTACGTCAACGAGACTCATTTTGAGTCCGCGTGCAGCGATCTTCTGCTCGCATATTTTCATGGCTTCTTTTTCACGCTGCTTGTTGCGTTCAACGATTTTCAGGTCGTTCGCATCGGCGATACGGATAATCGGCTTCAGCGGAGCGCTGAACTCCGAATCATCTATCCCGCGGTTTGCGATCACTACATCGCCGCACTCAATGCCGCGAACGGTTTCAACGATAGCCTTATCGCCGACCTTGGCGTGAATTTTGCCCGGTGCGAAATAATATATTTTTCCAACGCTTTTGAAGCGTATTCCAACGATCTCTTTCATAACAGCTCCTAAAAATTAAATTATCCTCATAATATCCGAACAAAGCGTGGTGAGCACGAACGGGATATTGACGTTTGCCTCAACGGCACGCCACGCCTTTTCGATAGCCATATGCACGCGGATAGCCTGACTTGCCGTGATGCACCGTGACAGGCGGACAGCTCCGTCACGATAGCAGCCGACAGCCCTTGCGGAATCATCCTTTCCTATGACCGCGGCGTCGCGCATAAGCATGTCGAGCAGTCCGAGCGTAGTACGCACGTCCTCACGCTGACCGCCGAGCTCATACACGTCATTGGTCAGGGCATACTCGTCTCTATTTATTATACTATTTGTGAAGCGTTTTGTCAAATCCACATTTTTCCGCAGCCGCTCATCGTAAACGAAGTCGAAGCACCTGCCGATATTTCCGTGGAAGCAGCTTACCGCCGCATCGGCGTCCTCGGGCGAAACGTGCTTTGTGACGAGAGCCTCACGCGCCTCATCCTCGCTGCACTCCGAGACCGCAAAGCACGCGCACCGCGAAATAATAGTCGGGAGGAAGTCGGTCTTGGAGAGAGATGTGAAGAAGAAGTAAGCGTAATCAGGCGGTTCTTCAATGAGCTTCAGAAGCATATTCTGCGTTCTTGGGTCGATTGACTGACAGTTTGTGAACAGGTAGAACTTCTTTCCCGAGGAGTTATTGGGTTTGATGAAAGCGTCATTGCAGATAAATCGAGCCGTATCGACCGAATATCCGCCGAGCTTGCCGCTTGTGGGGACGAGGTAAACATCGGGGTGAGAAATAGAGCCGACCTTGCAGCTTCGGCACGTTCCGCAGGGCTTGAAGTCCTCGGTGAGCTTCTCACACAAGAGCAGCTCCATGAAATAGTACGCGAGCTTTTGGCGACCCGTTCCCCTGTCACCGTAGAACAGGACAGCGTGCGGAGCGCGGTCGTTGGCAGCCATTGCCTCGAGCGTTGCACGAAGCTCGTAGTTTCCGTAGATCTTATCCATAAAATTATCCTCCGAAGCATTCACGCAACGAGACCCGAACGTGCGATTCCCTCGGTGAAGTGCTTCTGCAAGCACACATACAACAGGAGCATCGGTGTGATCGAGAGCAGACAGCCTGCCTCTTTCCACACTATCAGCTCGCGGCTGCTCATCTCGATGGTGGCGTTGTGGAAAAGCTCCGTTTTAAGCTGGGCATCGAGGTTTTGCAGCATGAGTGCGATCGTGTTGTTATTGTTGAAAAATGTGGAGCTGACGTAGTAGTCGTTCCAGTACCAGACCACCGAAAAGAGAAAAACGGTCAGAAATGCCGAAGCGGCGTTGGGTATCATGACCTGAACGAACGTCCTCAGCGGACCGCAGCCGTCAATGTAGGCGGCGTCCTCAAGCTCGCGCGGCAAACCGCGGAAGAACTGTCTGAACAGGAGTATCATGAGTCCCGAGCGGATACCGTTGGCGGTGACAGCAGGGAGGTACATAGTCCACATCGTGTCGATGAGGTTGACCGACAGCTCCTTGGTCGGTCCGAAAAATCGGAACTGCGCATATAGCGGCATCGAGATGACCTGCGTTGGGACGAGTATCATCATCACAACGATGCCGAAGAGTATTTTCTTGCCCTTGAAGCTGAACCTTGCGAAGCCGTAGCCCGTGAGTGCGCACGAGGCGACCTGCACGAGGGAGCCNNGGGAGCAGCCGACATTGAGCAGAAGCGTGTTGACGAGGGTATTGCCGAAGTCCATCGCGTGCATCGTTTCCTTGACGACGTCGAGGGTGAGGTGGCGCGGTATCCACATAACGGTGGGGTCGCTCATGTCGATCTTATCGCGGAACGAGCAGCTTATCATATAGATGAGAGGATAGAGGATGACGAAGCTGAGTCCG
>DHYN01000075.1:5496-9256 GCA_002414125.1 Ruminococcus sp. UBA5129
GCGAATTTTCGGTATTTTTTTTACTGCTGTTCCGTTTTCAGTGAGATTTGTTAAATCTCCACAAATCGGATCGGCTTTTTCAGGTTTTTTTCTATCTTCAAAGCGGCGAATTTTCGGTATTTTTTCTGCCGTTGCACCGTTTTCGGTCTGACTTGTTGAAGCTGCACAAATCAGCTCGTTGTTTTCCTGGTTTTTTCTATCCTCAAAGCGGCGAATTTTCGGTATTTTTTTTGCCATTGCTCCACCTCCTTTAGTCAACCTCATAGTAAACGAACTTGTTTACGATAAATGTGACGAGTCCAATCGCCGCGAGGACGACCGCAAAATAGATCCAGACCATAGCGGAAGCCTCTCCGAAGCGGAAATCGCTGCGGAGATCCATTATCCTGCCCATGACCTTGTTGGTCGGGTTGGTGAACGAGTCGATGACCGTAAAGATGAGATTTGCGAGGATGAACGGGCTTACATACGGAAAGGTGATCTTCCAGAAGTACTCCCATGCAGTCGCGCCCTCAAGCTGAGCGGCTTCACGAGCCGAGGGAGGGATATTCTGGAGCGCCGCAAGGAAGATGAGTATCTGTATTCCTGCGCTCCAAACGATGCCGAAGATGTTGTCGGCAACGCTCTGAATGACCGAGCTCATGCTGTCGCTGATGTCGTAGACGCCGAGAAACTGCATCAGCTCGCCGATAAGGTCGGCGGAGAACATTGTAGAGGTCTGCATCCCTGCGGTACTGCCCGTGACCTGCATATCGCCGCTGATTATCTTGTAGACAGGTCCTGTTGCGATGATGACGGGGAGGAAGAATATTGCCCTTGCGAAAGTGCGTCCCTTGAATTTCTGATTGAGTATCACCGCGATGAAAAGCGAGAATATCAGTATCAGGGGAGTTTTCCAAAGCGTTTCGAGGAGCGTTTCCTTCAGGAGCAGGGTGTATTTTCCGTCAACGTTGAGCGCGTTGTTGTACTTGGCAAGTCCGACCCATTTGGTCTCGACCGCACCCGGCTTTATGCTGACGGTGCTGAACGAGTAGAGAAGCGATCTCAGAAGCGGTATCACGAAGAAAAACAGCGTTCCGACAAGCCATAGCCCGATGAACGCATAGCCGTACATTGCCTTGCGCCGCTCGTAGGTAAGCCCTTTTCTGCGCTTTGAAGCGTTTTTTTTCTTGTCGCTCATCAGAATCGGAAGCCTCCTTTCTCGGCGATCTCCGAGAGTTCGTAGCATGTGCCGTTCTCGGTGATCGTCTTGTTTTCAAGGTCGGTCACGATGACCGTACCGTTTGAATATGTCGTGGTTATGACGCTGTTTTCGCGCGACCAGCCCTCGATCGTGCAGTCGCTCACTCCAGACAGCACGTCCGAAATGAGCCTGTATTCCGCAGCCGCAGCCGTGATCTGAGCCGAGTAGTTGGCGTAAAAGAGCACATCGAGATCTGTGTCCTTAAGCTCGCTTGTTTCCTCGTAGATCATGTCACAGCGGACATTGCAGCCTGTTGCAGCCGCCATGAGCAGGAGCGTTTCCGAATCGGCATCGCCGTTGACCGCATGTGACGAATAGGGGATGATACCGTGGATGACGGTCTGATAGAGCGGAACATCCTCGTCAAACATATCGTAGCCTCCCGAGCTCATGGGCATGTCGGTGATATGAGTCACAAACGGCAGCGCATAGGCATTTGCGCCGTCCGCGAGGATTCCGTTCCCGAGAGTGGTATCGAAGTCTCCGAGGGAATCCGTGAGCGCGCTGAGGGCTTTTCCCCTCGAAAACGGCTTTTTTCCGTAGTCGCCGTAGAGGGAGGTCGTCATAGAGCCGAGGGATATACCGCCGAGACCGTTTTTATCGTAGCTTTTCAGCGTATCGCCGAGCACCTCCCCGAAGAGCTTGGGGGAGAGCAGAGAGCGGTTTTTCCTGAAGCCGTCGGGAATACCGTAAGCGCGGTCATAGCTGACGATGCGCGAATACGCGCCCGAAATGCGCACGGCAGTTCCCGTGAACGAGTAATAGCCGTTTCCGTTCAGGAATGTCCTGCTGTCGGACTGCGGATATATCGTAAAGCCGCAGCTCTCCGCGTAGTCGGAAAATTCCGCGAAATCGCTCTTTCCGCCGAGCGTTGCGGACGGTGAAGCATCGGTATCGACTCTGCCGCGGATGCCGTCACTCGTCCAGTTGTTGTAGGAGATGACCATATCGTCAACACCGCTGTCAGCAAGCTGCGAGACTATCTCCTTTGCATCGGAAAAGCCTGTGATGCGCGTTTTCATCGTGATCGGTATTCCCAGCACTGAGCGCTTTTTCATCGTGCCGCCGTAGAGGTCGAGGTAGAGCGGAGCGCAGTTTTCGCGTGTTCTGACCTTTACGCCGTCCTCGTCCGTGAGGTAGGCTCGATAGCGTGCGGCGATGTCCGTAAAATCGGCGTTTTCGGCAGTTATCGGGAAGTATTTCAGCTCGATGTCGTCCGACTTTATATCGCCGCCCTCGAACACGGTGAACTCCTCCTTGACGCTTCCGGGCATATAGAACGTGTCGGTGCCGCGGAGGATGAACGTAAATCCGCAGAGGTTGTATGAGCTGCCCGACTGCTCGGGGAGCTGTGCGTTGAGCACGGCATTNNAGTCGCCGCCCGAAGCGACCGTCAGCATGGCGTTATCGCCCTTGATGACGCCGTACATCGGGAGATAGATCTGCTGAGTGACAGACGTTTTCACTGACGGGACTGCCGTGACATCATCACCGTAAACGCGCTTTGAATAGGGATTTTTCTCCGCTTTGCCGTTGTTGAACCGCATGAGCGCGCCGCAGCCGTCGGGGATAACGAAGCAGCCCTCTTCATCTGAGCCTGCCGCGCCGAAGCTTCCCATGATAGTCACCTCGGTAGCGATATTGCGCTTGTTTGTCTCGCGAAGCTCGGAGATCCTCAGATTTGCTGTGAGGTAGTCCTCAGCGAGTGTGTATTCAACGGGATAGCTTATCCCGACCTTGAAATAGTCGTAATTTACGCGCACTCCGTCCTTGATGCTGCTGACCGTGACCTTGCAGTCGTCGGAATACGAGCGGACATAATTTTGAGAGCGGTTTTCGGGGATGCCGTATCTGAGCGCTCCAGATGACCTCAGCTCTGAGATCTGCGTGGGTGAAGCTTTTTCGTCACGTCCCGCATCGAGCGGTGACGACCACCAGATATAGCCGTTTTCCTTGACCTCAAGCCCGATGAGCGCGCTTCTGATGTCAACGAGCATACGGTATTTATCGTTTTCGGCAGCGCAGGTGAACACGCCGAGAACACTGCTCCTGTCTGAACCGAGCCATGCGAAGCTGTCGTCCTCAGCGGTGAAAACGAGTCTGCCGTTCTCGGCTTTCGAGTAGGTGAAAACGCTTTCCACTTCGGAAAATTTCTCGTCCATAAGCTCAAGAGTATTGCCGTCCGCGGTCATGAAAAGGCGAGGGTAGTCCTGAACCAAAACGGCTCTGCGGAGCTTCTTTACGCTCGTTACCTCTTCGTCGGTGTATACGAGGAACGCGCCGTCACCGCTGCGGTAGATGCGCTCGCTGTCGGAGCAGCTCTGCCAATCGTCAAAGNNCGGTATCGACAGCCACAAGCTCGCCGAGAGGCTTTATCAGCGCGATATCAGCCTCAGCCGCAAGCTGCCCGGAAGTGGGCTCTGCATTTTTGTCGTAGTCGTCCTTTTCCGTGGGGTCGCCGCCGTGGAGCGCCCGGCTCTCGGTTTTGTAGTCCTTTGATTTGCGGTAGAAGTCCAG
>DHYN01000066.1 GCA_002414125.1 Ruminococcus sp. UBA5129
AAAAACTTTTCAGCAAGATAAATTGCCACTTTTTAAAAAACGTAAATTCCGATTTATATAAGTAATCAAAAAAATAATTCCGAAGGACTCTATCAGAGCTGTGAAGCAGCCATAAAAAGTGGCGCGATTCCCTTAGCATCGTTGGTTACGACGCGTTCTCCGAGGTAATATTCTGCCGAACCGTCGCGGTTTTCAGCACCGCCAAGTCCTGCTGTAAGGCAGATATTCCTAAGCTCGGGCATATCGTTTTCAAGACTCACAAATCCGTTGCAGACTGCATCAAGAAGTCGTTCACCGTATTCATAGTTCCCGAATTTCAGCGCCGAATATGCGACTAAAAGCGTACCGCTCGTTTCGGGGTAATTTCCTGGTATATCCGGCTTTGAAGGCAATTGCAGAAGCATTCCGTCAGAGGAGATGAATGGTATAAGCGCATCAAGCAGGTCGCTCAGCATATCACCACAGACCTCTCGAAGCTCGTCTCCGATGCCTTGAATCGACCATATATCGGCAAGTGCCGCACATAGCCAGCCTATCGAGCGAAGCCAGAATTCGCGGGAGAGACCTGTTTCACTATCAGCCCATAGTTGTTCACGTGTCTCATTATACCCGTGGTAATATAGACCGCTCACAGGGTCACGCATGATACTGTGGATATTTTCAAGCTGCATGCATACGTCTCGCTCATTGTCCGAATTTCCCAAGATACAGGCAAATTCAGCCATAAACGGGAGCGCCATATACGCGCCGTCAAGCCATATCTGATTCGGGTAGACAGCCTTGTGTGTGAAATTTCCGCAGCGGAGTCTCGGATGATTTTCGAGCTGATCTGCGAAAGAACGCTTTGCCGCGGTCATGTATTTTTGCTTTCCCGTGAGCCTGTGGAGCGTTAAGAGATTCTTGCAGCCGTTGATGCTGTCAAGGTTATATGCAGTCGGGTCGAATGTCGGTATATCGCCGTTTTCGGTGACAAAGAAATCCGTAAATCCTATCACGAAGTTGAGAAGCCGTTCGTCACATCTTTTCTCGTAAAGCATCAGCAGGGAACGTATCATGCAGCCGTCAATGTAGTTCCAGCGCGGCGGTTTCCCGAAGATGATCGTCTCTCTGTTCCAAAGCGGCATCTGCGGACTCGACGGCAGTATAAGCTTATCTATAAATTTGTCGACTATTTCGTTGATTTTTTTGCAATTGCTCATCCTGTAAGACCTCCGACTGTTATCGAACCTGCGAATTTTCTCTGTGCAAGAGCAAAAACAGCTATCGAAGGGAGAAGTCCGATGACTGACATCGCAATGATCTTGTTCTGCTCATAGCCCTGTCCCGTGCTGTCAATCGAAAGTCTGAGCGCGAGAGAAAGGGGATAATCCTTTACTTGCTGTATAAAAATCAGCGGATCGAGAAAATCGTTCATTGTCCACAAAAAAGTGAACACAGCTATCGAAATTATCGCAGGTCTGATGCACGGTACGAGTACGAAAACAAGCGTTTTAAGCGTACTGCAACCGTCTATACGTGCAGCTTCGTCGAATTCCTTCGGCACAGTGCGAAAAAACTGTATCAGCATGAACACGAACATACCCTCGCACGCGAAAAGTGACGGGAGAGTAAGCGGAATATATGTGTCAAGCAGTTCGGGAGCAACACGGCTCCACATAAGATATGTCGGCATGATCGTGACTATCGGCGGAAGCAGCATTGTTCCCATAAGCAGTAAGAAAGCAACGCGTTTAAACGGAAAATCAAATCTTGCAAAGCCGTAAGCCACAAGCACAGACGAAATTGTTGCAAAGACGGTTTTAGGCAATACTATACGGAATGTATTAATAAAATAGTGTCCCATAGTATACGGTGTGACGGTCTCCCAGCCTTTTATATACGGCGTGAGATTGAAGCTCTTTGGGAGGAATCCCATTGAACCGAAGATCTCATCGTTCGTCTTGAACGATGCTCCGAAAAGCCACAGAAGCGGATAGAGCATAACGATCGAAATGAGCACAAGAATAATATAAACAGGCAGCCTTTTCATTTGCGCTCACCTCCTGTTCTTCCCGAAACAGCGTACATTACGGCGATCAGTACGGCAAGCGCCGCAAACATCAGCCACGATGCCGCATTTGCAAGCCCGACATTGCCGTAGACGAACATCTCATCGTAGATGAACAGTCCGAGGGTATATGTAGACTTCATAGGTCCGCCGTTCGTCAGAATATACGGTGCGTTGAATTCCTGAATTGCTGCTATCAGCGCGAGTATGAGATTGATGAAGATCGTGCTGCGCAGAAGAGGCAGTGTGATCCTGAAAAATGCCGATATACCGCCGCATCCATCTACCTTTGCGGCATTGTAAAGATCGGGTGGGATGTCCTTGAGCGCATTGAGGAAAATTATCATTGTTGAGCCGAATTCCCACAATCTTAGAAGCACTATCACCGCAAGTGCTCCCGAGGGTTCACCGTACCAGCTTATTGGCGATATACCGAGTATACCGAGCATTCTGTTCACGAGTCCTCCGCTTGTGAAGAGATACTGCCACATGATGACAACTGACAGGTTTGCTCCAAGTATTGACGGGATGTAGAATGCTGTTCGGAAAAAGCCGATCCCTTTTATCTCAAGACTCAAAAGCACTGCCGTAAGCAGCGAAACAATGAGCTTTAAAGGCACGAGCACTGCCGCGTATCGCAGCGTTACAAGCGCTGAATTGACGAATTCTCCGCCCGAAAAAAGCTCCCGATAATTGTCAAACCCCACGAACTCGGTCTGTCCTCCGAGTCCGGTCTCGGTCAGTCCGAGCACAAACGAGATAATGAACGGGCACAGGGTAAAAACCGAAAAACCGATGATAAACGGCGCTGTAAGGAGCAGTCCCGTGTATTTTCCGATTCCCACGGGATTTCTGTAGTTCCTTTTCATTTTTTGAGCTTCTCCAAATATTTTGTTATCTGATCGAATAATTCAGCGGCAGCTTCCGAGGTGGTTTTTGTTCCGTACGAGACCTGCTCGACTGCCGAATTACAGAACTCTTTCACGCGTGAAAGCTCCATATAAGGGCTTATAGTTATTGTGTCAAGCTCATCTAGCATATCAGCATTTCTCTTCGGAAGCCCCTCTATTCCGCCCGATCTTTCAAGCGCTTCACGCGCATACGATGATGCAGGTATTCCCCTTGATGTTCCCAGTATTACGGCACATTCCTCATCGTTCAGAAGAAAATCCATGAATGCCGCAGCCTCATCGGGATATATGCACGTCCCTGAGATCGCGTACATAAGCGAGGGCTTTATCATCCAGCCCGAACTGTTTCCGTTTCCGTCAGAGAGAAATTTTCCGCATTCGAGCACCCCCTCATCAAGTACCGCCTCGTACTTTCCGACAGCGCTTCCCCATTCAAAGACGCCTGCGATATTACCGTTAATGAACTGCGCCGACTGGTAAAGCGCACTGTTCCCGTCACTGTCGCTGCGCTCGCGTACAGTACGGATGACCTCGTTTTCCTCAAGCGATTTGTAGAAATCAAGTGCAGTTTTAATATCGGCTTCAGTGAAACCAAGCTCGCCGTCCATTGACATGAACGTTTTTCCTGTGAGCTGCTGAACGTAAACGACCGCAAGATACCAAGCCGTTCCTCCCGACTGTACATCGAGATCGAGCGGATAGCTTTCGTCACCTTTGAACTTATCTCCGAGCGCGAGGAGTTCCTGCCAGGTAGTCGGATATTCCGCTCCGACACCTGCATAGACCTGCGAATTGTAGAACAATCCCCGTCCGCTCATTGACACGGTCACAGCATTCTGACGGTCATTAACTTTTCCGAACGCGAGTGTATCGCTGTCGAATCCCGAAAGATCGAGCCGATNNGAGCTTAGCGAGGTCGTAGAACCCTTTTCCGCCGTCCGAGAGGGTCACGAGCCAGTCGTAGTTTATCTGCATCACATCGGGTGCGCTGCCGCCCTTAATACGGGAGCTTATTTTTTCCGTCCAGCCGTCCCAGCCGCCGTATTCGGGGACTATCTCTATTTCGGAGTGACGTTCGTTCCAAAGCTCGATCGCGGCGAGTGTAGCCTCGTGACGGTCATCGCCTCCCCACCACGAGAAGTGAAGCGTACACGGGTCAAGCTTTCCGTCAGGTTCGGTGACTGACTTTTTTTCTCTGCCCGCACATGAGCAAAGGAGCGCTACCGCGCAGATGACTCCGCCGAAGTGCGCGAGATCTCTGCCGTTTGGGATAAGATGTCTCTGCATACTCTCGATCCCTTTCCAATAATATACACCTATATTATAACACATCCTCGCACGATTTTCAAGTGTTTTTGCGGCGAAGCTGCCGCGCG
>DHYN01000007.1:0-3742 GCA_002414125.1 Ruminococcus sp. UBA5129
CCGGGATAAGATTTACCGTGTTCACACAGGGCTGTCCGCATCATTGCGAGGGCTGTCATAACCCACAGACTCACGATTTTGACGGCGGAGAGCTTGTGGACACAAATGTGCTTCTTGAGAAGATCAAGGGAAATCCGCTTCTTGACGGCGTTACTTTCAGTGGCGGAGAGCCGTTCTGNNTCTGTCAGGCACAGGCGCTCGCGGAGCTCGGTGCAAAGGTGCGTGAACTCGGACTCAACGTTGTGACGTACACAGGCTATGATTTCGAGACTCTCTACGCAGGCAGGGACAAAAACGGCTGGAGAGACCTCCTTTCCGTCACTGACATTCTCATAGACGGCAGGTTCATCCTCGCACAGAAGGACTGGAACATAAAGTTCCGCGGAAGCTCCAATCAGCGTTATCTTGACTGCGGTGAGAGCTTGGCGAGAGGGATACCGATCTCAGCAGAATGAAACAGTTCGATAAAGCTTACTGAGCGGAGATAGGGTGAATAATATGGCTTCAACAAAAGAATACCTGCAATTTGTGTTAGAGCAGCTATCGGAGTTGAATGATATTGCCTATAAACCGATGATGGGCGAATACATTCTGTATTACAGAGGCAAGATCGTAGGCGGCATATATGACGACAGGCTACTTGTAAAGCCTGTAAATGCCGCGGTTGATTATATTCCACATGTGGAATACGAATCGCCCTATGAGGGAGCAAAGGAAATGCTGCTCGTAAACGAGGTTGATAATAAGGATTTTCTGAGCGGTCTGTTTAATTCAATGTATGATGAACTGCCAATGCCAAAGACCAAAAAGAAAACGAAAAAAGAAACACCGCANNCTGACGGACTTGTGCGGTGTTAAATTTTTGAGCTTGATATGTTTATGATTGTTTTTTCCTGCACTTTTTAATGATTTTCACGGCATCATACCATATAACAGCAGCTAATGAAAGCGCCGCAGCTATAAGAAGTCTGACAGGGGAGAGCGCGGCAAGCTTCAGGAATCCGCTGAGAGGTGTGTAGAGGATAACTCCAAGCAGTGCAGCAGTTCCGAGCACTACCGCCCACATTACGGGGTCTTTTGAGAGCCGCTTTACAGAGTGCAGCATAATATCGTTGTTTGAGCTGTTTACCAGTACGAGGAAAATGTTGGATATCATGATTATTGCGAGTCCCATTGCTCTTGCGGCAGGTGCATTTGCAGGGTCGCCGTCCATGATGACGAAGTAGGAGACGAACGATGCGGCGAATACAAGAAATCCCTGTAATACGCTGTTTATGAGAAGTCCCTTGGACAGAAGCGGCTCTTTCGGATCACGAGGATTGCGCTCCATGATGTTTTCTTCGGCAGGCTGACGTTCCAGAACGATGGAGCAGGTCGGGTCGATGAGGACCTCTAACAGAACTACATGAAGCGGCAGCAGAAGCAGTGCAGTCGGTGCGATACCGAGAAACGGTGCGAGTATAGAAGAGAAGGCGATAGGGATGTGTATAGAGAAAATATATCCCACAGCCTTGCGGATATTATCATAAATGCGGCGACCGTCACGGACAGTTTCAACGATCGTGGTAAAGTTGTCGTCCATGAGTATGAGGTCGGCGGCTTCACGGGAGACCTCGCTGCCGCGCTTGCCCATTGCGATGCCGATGTCAGCGGATCTCAGCGCAGGAGCATCGTTAACTCCGTCACCTGTCATAGCAGTGACCTCTCCGTTTTCCCTGAACGCTTTGACGATGCGCATTTTGTGCTCGGGAATGACACGCGAGAAAACGGACACAGTCTTTACCGCCTCACGAAGCTCATCATCGGTCATAGCGTCCAGCATATCGCCTGTGATAACGTTGCCGCTGTTGGGGATTCCAACCTTTTTGGCGATAGCGGAAGCGGTCATGCCGTTGTCGCCTGTTATCATGACGACTCTTATTCCGGCTCTTTTGCAGACCGCAATGTCGTTTTTTACGCTCTCACGCGGCGGATCTGTCATAGCTGCAAGACCGAGCAGTTCAAGGCGGCAGTCTGTTATCTTTTTGGGAATATAGCTGTCACTTTCGGGATGAGCTGTCGCGATCGCGATCACACGGAGCCCTTCGGCTGAAAGCTCATTTATCTTTTCCTCGGCAGCTTTTCTCTGTTCATCGGTCATTTCGCAGATGGTGAGAATTCGCTCGGGACTTCCCTTAGCGGCGATAACAAGCCTGTCGTTTCTGCGCCACACATGCCCCATCATTTTCAGCTCGTTTGTAAAGGGATACTCAGTGACGAATTCGCTTTTGAAAAGTTCCTCTGCTGACACATCATGCTCACCGCAGTAACGCAGCATAGCCTTTTCCATAGGGTCGTAGGCATCGGTCTCGCAGCCGAGAGCCATAGCTTCAAGTAGCGTTTTCTCATCATGAGAAGCCGTCCATAGCTTTTCAACGGTCATCTGATTCATGGTGATAGTTCCGGTCTTGTCAACGCAAAGCACCGAAACCGCACCGAGGGTCTCCACACTCGGGAGCTTTCTCACAAGAGAATTTTTCTTGGCAAGTCTCCATGCTCCCATTGAAAGAAAAACCGTGAGCACAACGGGGAATTCCTCGGGTATCATAGCCATTGCGAGGGTTACGCCGGAGAGTATGCTTTCTGTTATACGGTCAGCGAATTTGTGGTCGCCTAAATTGAGCCATGTGAACACCGCAACAAACAGAAACAGCACTCCTGCAATAATGGTACAGGTCTTGACAAGCCTGCCGATCTGTTTTTGGAGAGGAGTGTCCTCCTGACCCGCGGAGACGATATTTGCGCCTATCTTGCCGTACTCAGTCTCCGCGCCGGTTTTATCGACCTGCATAACGGCAGACCCCTGTGTAACGAGAGTTCCTGCATAGCAGTAGTCCTTTCTCCAATAATCGGCGGTTTGAACGTCCTCAGAAAAGACGGATTTCCATACGCCCTCTGCTTCGCCTGTCAGGGATGATTCGTCGGTACACAGATCGGCACACTTCACTACATAGCCGTCAGCGGGGATTTTCACGCCCTCGAATATCATCATAAGGTCGCCCGGGACAAGCTCTGCACTCGGAATATCTTTTTCCTCGCCGTCACGGATAACGGTTATATGCGGTGAGGACAGCTCTTTCAGGGCATTGAGCGTCCTGTCGGTTTTCCACTCCTGTATCGCATCAATTCCGATGATGCCCACAACGAAAATAAGCATTACCGCACCGTCACGAGGTTCGCCGAGGAGAAAATAGATAACTGCGGCAGCGATGAGCAGCAGGAACATCGGCTCGCAGATAGTGTGAACGAGCTTGACAAAGAAGTTCTCCTTTTTCTGCGGAGCAAGCTCGTTTCGTCCGTGCTTTTGAAGCAGTTCACGGGCTTCCGCTGAGGAAAGACCTGTTATTGGTGTTTTTGCAGTCATAAAAATCATCCTTTCAGTCGATCCCATGGTATTGCCCATATCATATAAAAAGGCACACCTATGGGGCAAGTAACTGTCCCACAGATGTGCCTAAAAAACATATCTGCTGCCGCATTATGCAGCCCGACTCCATATCCGAAAATACGGTCTGATCAGATCGTACTGTATGATATGCAGTGAAAAGAGAATTGTTGCAGCCTTGCGGTATAACATACGAATAAGTCTCAATATTTTATAATAAAACTAATCTTTAATTCATAATAATATATAGTGAATGCCGCTGACGAAAACTATAACTTGTTTCTGCTCTCGGTCGCAATGTTGGTTCACGGCTCGCGG
>DHYN01000007.1:3859-10642 GCA_002414125.1 Ruminococcus sp. UBA5129
CAAAAAACTTTTCTGCAAGAAATAATTGCAGCTTCGCCGCTGCTTGCAATTTTTTTTGGAATGTGGTATAATATACCTGAGCAAATCCCGATTAATTCATGAGAGGTGTAACAAAATGATCGAATTAAGAGAATACAAAGGTCACATACGCAACCGAACTGAGCTTTGCAGCGAGCTTGGCATCCCGTCCGATCTTCCGCGCGAGGATCTGGAAACGCAGATCATCCTCAAAGCCTATAAAAAATGGGGGGAGGATATGGGAAACCATATCTACGGAATGTTCGCTTTCTGCCTCTGGGACGAGAATGACGGCTCTCTTTTCTGCATGAGAGACCAGTTCGGAACAAAGCCGTTTTACTACTATCAGACACGCGATGAGCGCCTGCTCTGCGGTACTTCTATCCGCGATATTATGGGCAAAAAAGGATTTGTTAAGGCAGTCAATACCGATATGCTACAAATATACATGTCCCTGACCTACGTTGCAGGCGAGGACACATTCTTCAAGGGACTCAAAAAGCTCATGCCCGGTCATTGGCTGCGTTTCAAGGAGGGAGAGCTCACAATAAAGCGCTACTGGACTCCGCAGTTCCGTCCCGACAACGACAAGCCGCTTGAAGAATGGGCAGATGAGATACACGAAACATTCAGCCGCATCATGACCGAGATAAAGACTTCGGATGAGACTGCCGAATGCTTCCTTTCGGGAGGTGTAGATTCATCGTATGTGCTTGCAATGTCCGATGCAGAGGTTTCCGATTCATGCGGCTATGACGATGAGCGCTTTGACGAGTCCGGTCTTGCAAAAAAGACTGCCGACATCATCGGACGTGCAAATAATCGCTGTCTCATAACTCCCGAGGACTATTTTGATGCCGTTCCGTATGTGATGTACAATATGGAACAGCCGCTCGGTGATGCTTCCGCTATTGTTTTTGCCATTGCGTGCCGTGCGACTGCCGAGCATACAAAGCTATGTTATTCGGGCGAGGGCGCAGATGAATTCTTCGGCGGATACAACATGTACCGCAATGCCGAACGCTACGGCGATGATCTCAAGACTTTCTACGTTGGTAATACCAACATCATGAAGGAGGACGAAAAGGAACGTATCCTCAAGCATTACGATCCCGATGTGCTCCCGATAAACCTCGTGAAGCATATATATGAGGAGACAGAGAGTCTCGATCCGCTCACAAAGATGTCGGATGTCGATATTCAGATATGGCTCGAGGGCGATATTTACCTAAACGTTGACAAGATGAGTACCGCGGCAGGACTCGAAATAAGAATGCCGCTCACCGACCTGCGTATCTTCGACATCGCTTCTCGCCTGCCGTCAAAGTATAAGGTCAGTGATGAGCAGAACAAGATCGCTTTCAGAACAGCCGCTGCAAAGATGCTGCCCGAGGAGATCGCGTTTCGCAAGAAGCTCGGATTTATCGTGCCGATAAGGATATGGCTCGCCGATGATCGCTACAACTGGGATGTAAAGGCAAAATTCAACAGTGAGGCAGCCGCGCTCTTCTTCAACGTTGAGGAGATCAACAATATTTTCAATGACTATATCGGCGGTAATTCCGATAACTGGCGCAAGATCTGGACTATATATACATTCCTCGTATGGTATGACGAGTATTTTGTAAAGCGCTGACATATAAATGATTCGGGGAGACCGCTGTGGATTTGGTCTCCCTTTCATTTATGTGCAATATCGTGCAAAAAAATCCACAAAAATTAGTGAGACTTCTTGTAAAATATAAAAAATTATCTCAAAACATATAAAGCGTGTTGAAATTTCGCGAAAAATGTGTTATATTATATATGCAAACTATATTTAACTATGGGCATCACCGAACTTAGATCTATGCGTGGGTTGCCTGTACGCTGGGGGTAAAAATATGGAAGTCATATTGTGTATCATCATCGGTTATTTTATAGGAGGCATAAATCCATCCTATATTTACGCCCGAATGCGAGGCTTTGACATAAGAGAACGCGGCTCCGGAAATGCCGGTGCATCAAATGCAATGATAACTATCGGTCGTGGCACAGGTGCGATCATGGCATGCCTCGACATCTTCAAGGCATACCTCGCTGTAAAGCTTTCGGCTTATATATTCCCGACCGTTAAGCTCGCGGGTATCATTACAGGAACTTCCTGCATCCTCGGTCATATTTTTCCGTTATTCATGAAGTTCAAGGGAGGAAAGGGTCTGGCGTGCCTCGGAGGAGTTATCCTCGCCTACAGCGTTCCGATGTTCTTGATTCTCCTCACTGTTGAGGCTATCCTCGGATTCTCGCTTGACTACCTCGTTGTTGTTCCGATCACAGGCTCTATCGCATTCCCGATCATATACGGCATACTCGAAAAGAGTATCGAGGGAGCATTGATCCTCGGCATTGCAGCGGTCGTTATGCAGTTTAAGCACATTGAGAATCTAAAGAGGATCAGTAATGGTACAGAGGCGCGTTTAAGCTTTCTATGGAAAGGTGACAAGGAATTGGAGCGAGTTAAGGAAAACGCTGAGAAAAATTAACGCACATGGCATTTTATACAATTGGACACATTGTATTTTGTGAACTGTAACAAAAAAAGAGTTTGAACCTCGATAACTCTTGATTATTTCATAACAATTTGTTATAATAATATTAATGTTCTGCTCTGGTATTGCCTTGCTATCTGCACAACGCAGGAGTATCAGTGTATATTTAAAGCAGTGAGGAACTGCTTCAGAACTCTGTTAATGGACGAAGCGGCGGTATATANNATGGGGATATACCGCCGCTTCATTATGCCTCCGCCTGTTCCGTCGCTTGTTTTTTCATGCACTTTGGATCGCTCCATATATGCATGAAGCGTACAGTGACGGAAAAAATTTTTCATAACTACTTGACAATGCAAAGTAGTTGTGCTATAATATCTACAGTGTAATACAAAGTAGTCAGGAGGAGGTCAGAGAATTGGACGACACCCAGCTTATGAAAGGCATTCTTGAGGGATGCATCCTCGCCGTTATTGCAGGAGGCGAAACTTACGGCTACGAGATACTGCAAGTTCTTAGCAGCGCAGGATTCAGTGATATTCAGGAGGGGACTCTCTATCCTATCCTTACAAGACTTGAAAAGAAATCATGTATAGTCTGCCGCAAGGAGAAGTCGCCGCTCGGTCCGATACGAAAATACTTCACCGTTACCGAGGAGGGCTTGAGACAGCTCGAGGCATTCCGTGAAAGCTACAGGCTCATCACACGTAACGCTAAAAAAATACTTTTTGATACGGAGGAAAACCTATGAAAATTGGTGCATATGTTATTATGAAGGATAAGTTGAGGGATACCTACCTCGAAAAATTCGAGTTTGTCGAGCTGTACGGTCAGCAGAACCTCATAAGCAGCAAGGTGATGAACGAGAAGATGATGGATCTCATTGATATGCTGCTCGAGGCTCAGGAAAACGGCACTCCTGCCGAGCAGATAGTCGGTTCTGACACGCTCGGCTTCTGCAAAAATTATTTTGCGGACTTCACCGCAGCCGACATGCTCCTGAGCCTTGCTAAAGGTCTCGTTTGTCCGGCATGGGTGCTGCTCATTTTTGAGAGCCTTATACTCTTTTTTGCGCGCAGTGAGGACGGCTTCGGATTTTTCTCGTTCAAGGATGACATCAGTCCGTTCCTGATAGGATTTTTCTCACCTGCGCTCATGTCAATGATCGCCAACATCATCTGCTTTATCATGGCAAAGCGCGGCAATTACTCGAAAAAAACGTATTCGGCAGTGCATATCATATTCTCGGTACTGTCGATTGTTCTCATAGTGGTGCTCCTTGTCTGCGTACTTGCGCTCGACATTGAGGTTGAGATTCCCTGTGCAGCGATACTCCTGCCTGCGGCGGCATATCTGCTGATCTATTACGGCATCGTAATTATAAACAGATTTGTCAGATACGGCACTCTGAAAGCTCCCGACAGCGGCTACGAGACCTCGTTCAAGGCTCTTGTCAAGGATGAAATGAACAAGTATGACGTCACGAACGACCCTGATATCGTAAAGACCTACGCTAAGAGATACTGCAGGGTAAACAAAAAGCGCGTCCGCAGAGGACTTGAAAAGCTCACTACGGAGGAGTTCTTCAAAAAGCAGAATCGTGATAACAAATACGCTTCGTGGATAGGCGTCATCGGCGGATACGGTGTATTCTTCTGCATTATCGGAGTTCTTGGCGAGGGCATTGAGTTTGAGTCATCTTTGGACGGAGTTATCTTCTTTGCTATACTTGCGGTATTCGCGCTTCTTATCGTGAAGCTGTTCCGTAAGACAGGCAGCATCGCAATGGGACAGCAGGTTAAAATATTAGCTGCTTGCAGCGAAAAGAACCTCGAGCTCGATAAATACTACGAGGCTCTCCTCGCAGAAAAAGCTGATACAAAGTAAAGTCATTCCCCATACACGAGTCAAACGTGCGATGTATGGGGAATTTTATGTCATCATCCGATTATGCTCTTCCACGGACAAAAACGGACTTTTTATGTTATTTAAGTTGTTTTCTCTTCGGCAAATTAACTAAACTTAGTGTTCGTCGATTGTAACATGCGCTGAAATGTCACCACAGAAAAATTCATCAGACTACTTGACGTTTGGAGAGAAATGGTGTAAAATATAAGAGTAAAATAAATCCATTACGGAGGTACATAAATCATGTCAAACAAATTTATCGTTGAAACATCAGCAAGACACATTCACGTTACTCAGGAGCACCTTGAGATCCTTTTCGGAAAGGGTCACGAGCTTACAAAGAAGAAGGATCTCTCACAGCCCGGTCAGTTTGCTTGTGAGGAGAGAGTTACTATCGTAGGACCTAAGAAGGAGCTTGCAGGCGTATCTATCCTCGGACCTGTACGTCCTGCAACACAGGTCGAGCTTTCCGCAACTGATGCGCGTTCTATCGGTATCGCTGCTCCAATCAGAGAGTCAGGCGATGTTGAGGGCTCGGGCGCATGCAAGGTAGTAGGTCCCTGCGGCGAGATCGAGATCTCAGAGGGCGTTATTGTTGCAAAGCGTCACATCCACCTTACTCCTGCCGATGCTGAAGAGCTTGGTGTTAAGGATAAGGAAGTAGTATGGGTCAAGCTTGACACTGACGGAAGAAAGGCTATCCTCGGCGATGTTGTATGCCGTGTATCGGAGAAGTTCGCAAGAGCAATGCACATCGACACTGATGAGTCGAACGCTGTATCGGCTCCCCGTGACCTCGAGGGTGAGATCATCAAGCTTTAATCGCTGAATTTCGGCACATACTATAAGGGACGCCAAGTGCGTCCCTTTTTGGCAATCTGAAGAAGGAGTGTAATGGATGGATAACAGGAATCTTACGATGCTCGTTGATTTCTACGAGCTGACAATGGCAAACGGCTTTTTCGAGAACGGGCGCGGTGAGGAGACTGCCTATTTTGATATGTTCTTCCGAAAGGTACCCGACAATGCCGGTTATGCGATCATGGCAGGTGTCGAGCAGGTCATAGAGTACCTTAACGGACTGAGCTTTACTCCCGAGGACATCGAGTATCTTCGCGGAAAGAAAATGTTCAGCGAGCAGTTCCTCGAATACCTTGAAAAATTCAAGTTTTCGTGCGATGTGTGGGCAGTTCCCGAGGNNTATTCCCCGGTGAACCGATCATCACCGTTAAAGGACCTGCTATACAGGCGCAGTTTGCAGAGACGATGATACTTCTAACGGTCAATCACCAGAGTCTTATCGCGACAAAGGCAAACAGGATAGTCAACGCCGCACAGGGACGTCCCGTAATGGAATTCGGTTCGAGAAGAGCACAGGGCTATGACGGCGCTGTATACGNNCGAGCCGCTTATATCGGAGGCTGTGCAGGTACGGCGTGCACGATCTCTGACCGCGATTTCGGAGTAAAGGCGCTCGGAACGATGGCTCATAGCTGGGTGCAGCTCTTTCCGACAGAGCTTGATTCGTTCAGGGCATATGCAAAGGTATATCCTGATACATGTACACTGCTTGTTGATACCTACAGCGTTCTCAAGTCGGGTATCCCGAACGCGATAACAGTGTTCAAGGAGCTTGAGTCCGAGGGTCACAGGGGAGTCGGCGTGCGCATAGACAGCGGCGATATAGCGTACCTTTCTAAGCGCGCGAGGAGGATGTTGGATGATGCAGGACTTGACTATATAAATATTGTTGCATCAAACTCGCTCGATGAGTATATCATCCGTGATCTGATAGTTCAGGGCGCAAGGATAGACAGCTTCGGTGTAGGAGAAAGGCTGGTAACATCGAAGTCGGAGCCTGTATTCGGAGGCGTGTACAAGCTTGCGGCTGTCGAGGAGGACGGTATGCTGATACCGAAGATCAAGATCTCGGAGAATGCGGTCAAGATCACCAACCCCTCGTTTAAGGACGTGTGGAGACTTTACGATAACGCGAGCGGAAAGGCTGTTGCGGACGTTATAACACTTGCGGACGAGAGCATCGACGACTCAAAGCCGTACACGATCTTCGATCCCGAGCAGACCTACAAAAAGACAACGCTCACCGATTTTACTGCAAAGCGTCTCAGAGTAAAGATATTCGAGAACGGAAGGTGTATATACAAGTCACCGTCTATCGAAGAGATAAAGGCATTCTGTAAGGAACAGGTGTCGCTTCTGTGGGATGAGGTCAAGCGTTTTGAGAATCCGCACGAGTACTATGTTGATCTGTCCGAGCCGCTCTGGACTCTGAAAAACGACCTCATTTCAAGACTTTTCAAATAATACA
>DHYN01000040.1 GCA_002414125.1 Ruminococcus sp. UBA5129
ATTTGCAAAAAAGATGTGCGCAAAAAGATACTAAACAGGCTCTTAGATAATCGGAATTAATGTCAGGAGGCTTTTCCTCTCGACACCCTCTGTAAAAGGGGGATTTCCTCTTTTGAAGAAGAAACTTTTTTTTGTGAAAATATCACGCATCAGTACTTTGATATAATTTTAAAAATTGATTTCCGTGAAAAATATTCCCAAACACTTGAAATCGTCGTTATAATCTGTTATAATGAATTGTAAGCGTGCATCCGTGCACATAATTTATTTATGAAAAGAGGAAATATAATGCCTGCTAATATCGTAGTCGGAACTCAGTGGGGAGACGAGGGTAAGGGAAAGATCATCGACATCCTTGCATCCCGTGCAGACGTAGTAGTTCGTTCACAGGGCGGCAACAATGCCGGTCATACAGTTGTAAATAACGGCGAGGTATACAAGCTTCACCTCATCCCCTCGGGAATTCTCTACCCCAATACGCTTTGCCTTATCGGTGCGGGAGTCGTTCTCGACCCCAAGGATTTCATCGGCGAGCTTGACGGTCTTGAGGCAAGAGGCATCTCAACGGCAAATCTCAAGGTCGATCCGCGTGCCCATATCGTAATGCCGTGGCATATCGCTCTTGACGGTCTCTCGGAGGCATTCAGAGGCGGAAGCGACATCGGCACAACAAAAAGAGGCATCGGTCCTACTTATATGGATAAGTACGAGCGCTGCGGAATCAGAATGTACGATCTCGTTCATCCCGAGGTGCTTGCGGAGAAGATCAAGACCACGGGTACACTCAAGAACAAGATCATCACAGAGGTTTACGGCGGCGAGGCATTTGATCTGGATGCCGTGACGGCTGAGTATACCGAATACGGAAAGAGACTCCTCCCTTATATGGATGATGTTTCCGTACTCACCTTCGATGCCGCAAAGGCAGGTAAAACTATCATGTTCGAGGGCGCTCAGGCAACTCTCCTCGACATTGATTTCGGTACATACCCCTATGTTACTTCGTCACATCCGCTTTCGGCAGGCGTATGCGTAGGAACAGGCGTTGGTCCGAAGGTCATCACGAATATTGTCGGTGTTGCAAAGGCTTACACCACAAGAGTAGGAAAAGGACCGTTCCCGACAGAGCTTGACGATGAGATCGGCGATAAGATCAGAAATGTGGGCGGAGAATTCGGCACTACCACAGGCAGACCCAGAAGAACAGGCTGGTTCGACGCTGTTATCGTTCGCCATTCCGTAAGAGTCAACGGTCTCGACAGCCTTGCTATCAATAAGCTTGATACGCTTGCAGGTCTCGAAACACTCAAGATGTGCGTGGCTTATAAGAAGTCCGACAGCAGCGTTATCGAAAACTTCCCTGCAACGCTTGAGGAGCTTGAGGGCTGCACTCCTGTTTATGAGGAATTCCCGGGCTTCACCGAGGATATCTCAAAGTGCACGAGCTTCGATGAGCTTCCCGAAAACTGTAAAAAATACATTGCGCGTCTTGAGGAGCTTGTCGGATGCCATGTAAGCATGGTAGGCATCGGTCCCGACAGAAGCCAGATCCTTGAAAGATAATTTTTACGAGGTGATCGTATGAATGATGAGAATAACTTCGGCGCTCCTGTGCTCGATGAGATAGAGTACAACGCTCCCGAAACGAAAAAGAGCGGTCCAACGGGCGTTTCTGCACCCGTGCTCGATGATATGGACACCTATGTTCCGAAGAATACCGCGAGGAAAGGCGCTCCGACAGGCGTATCTGCGNNACCTGTCCTCGATGACAATGCTTACAGCTATCAGTCCGCCCCGAAAAAACCTGTTTTTATAAGCGATGAGGAGATCATAGCGGGACTTTCTCCCGAGCAGAAAACGATGTTCGATAATCTTCCTGCTGNNTGCTGATAAGCAGAAACAGGTGCTCGACATGAGACGGGATCAGCTCGGCGCTCAGAGCGCTCCTGTGACTGCACCCGTGCTCGATGACGAGAACAGCTACGTTCCGCCAGTTAAAAAGGCTGAGCCGACGCCTGCCGCTCCCGTGACCGCACCGATACTTGACGATGAGAACAGCTATGTTCCTCCCGAGAAAAAGGCTTCACCCGCACCTGCCGCTCCCGTGTCAGCTCCTATCCTTGACGATGAGCCCGAGCCGACCAAGTACGTCTCGAAGTTTGCCGATGAGGATCTTGAACGAGTTAAGGCTGAGGCTAAGAAAAAGGCGGTTTCCTCGCAGCTCACGTCCAATCAGAGGGACGAAAAGGAGAGTCTGCGAATGATGCTCGAGCTAAAGGCAGAGCGTGAAGCAGAGGCTGCAAAGAAAGGCTTCGTGACCGTTGTTATCCTCGCTGTTGTTGGCGTTGTAGCTGCGATACTGTTCTATCTCGTTTACAGCGGCGGAGTAGGTGGGATCGACTATATTGACGAGGGCGGATTCAGCAACTTTATGAAGGACAACTGCTTTATAGTTGCAGCGCTTGCAGGCGTTCTTGCTCTCGCAATGGTACCGGGTATCGGCGCGCTCAAGTCGATATGCTCGCTGTTCTACCTGATTTTCTCGATAATACAGGTGATTGGCGTATTCGCGGTAATGCCGCAGCTAAGCGGCGGCGGACTAAAATGGGTACTCTGCATAGGAGCTCTTGTATGCTCGGCGGCTGTACTCTTTGTACCCGGTTCAAGTGAAAATGTCGGACTTTACTACAAAAAGCCCAAGGAGAATTACGACCACTGATACGTTAAGCTCCGCAGGACGAAAAGCATT
>DHYN01000005.1:0-208 GCA_002414125.1 Ruminococcus sp. UBA5129
TTACTATCTCCGATGTTACGGTAGTTCTCTCCGCAGCGGCAGCGCCGAACACCGCTAAGATCAAACCCGAGGGCAAGCTCAATGCCGATGTTTATCAAAACGGCGACGGTATCAGCGGTCTTGATGCGGTATCTATCCAAAAGTACCTCGCATCCATAATCATCGATCTTCCCGAATCATACATGTAATTTTTAAGGGAGACTTCTCT
>DHYN01000005.1:275-2446 GCA_002414125.1 Ruminococcus sp. UBA5129
GCGGTGAAAGCTGCCGTGAGCGAAGCCGCAAGGACAAAGCACAGAAGCGGTATATCCCTCGCGAACATGACCACATCGACCTCCGCGGTGAGAACGATAAACCGCGTCAGGAATACTCCTGCGAACAGTCCGAGAAGCATTCCGATGATCGCCGAAACCGTGTTCTCGCGGTAAATATACGCCGCAAGCTCACCGTCACGAAAGCCGAGTACCTTGATCGTTGCAAGCTCCCTCATGCGCTCGGTGATATTGATATTGGAGAGGTTGTAGAGTACCACGAGGGCAAGCGCTCCCGATGAAGCGATAATGACATAAACTATCGCGTTGAGGTTCTTTATCATCTTGCGGAACTTATCTCCCGCCGAGTCCATGAAGTTCACAGCCATTACACAGTTATTTTCGAGTATCGTTTCGGAAAGCTCCTCATTGTTAACCGTATCGTCACGCATGAACCAGAAGATATTGCTGTTGTAGTCACCGAAAGTCTCGGTGTACAGCTCGGGAGTGAAATAGACGTAATTCTGCGAATAATTCTCTGTTATCGCGGTGATCTTCACGGTCATATCGGTATCTGCAAAACCTATCTCGTCACCGATTTTAACGCCGAGCAGTGATGCAAGCTTCTCATTGATTATTACGCCGTCAGCGCCGAGAGCGTATTCCTCACGGGACTTTCTGTCTCGCAGTGCGACGAAATCGCCGAGTCTGCCGGGATCCTCAGGAACCATAGCGTAGGCTTCCTTATCGGAATTATCCGACTTCACCGTGATGCTCTTCTGAAGCACAAAAAGGCTTTCAGAGATGCCCTGTGCGGACGTGATATTATCGTGAAGCTCGGTAAACTCCTCATCCTCAGCCGAGAATGCGCAGACCGCATCGTACTTGAGTATCTCGCCGAACTGGAGATCGACGATCGAAGAAATAGCGTGCTTCAAGCCAAAGCCTGCGAGCATGAGCGCCGTACAGCCGCCGATGCCGAGCACTGTCATGAGAACTCTGTTCTTGTAGCGGAAAACGTTTCGCGCAGTGACCTTTGTCATAAAGCCGAGGCGCTTCCAGATGAACGGGACGCGTTCGAGAATGACTCTCTTTCCGCTCTTAGGAGCTTTTGGACGCATGAGCTGTGCAGGCTGGACTCTTAACTCACCGATGCACGCGATCAGTGCGGAAAGTCCCGTGCAAAGCAGTGATGCGATGATGCATCCAATGGTGTAATCCCACCTGAACTCGCATATCACATCGGGATAGTCGTACATAATGGTGTATGTGTTGTAAATGACCTTGGGGAACAGCCTGAATCCTATGGACAGACCGATCACCGCGCCGATGATGCTTGCCGCGGCGGCGTATAGCAGGAACTGCCCGATGACCGTGCCGCTTCCGCAGCCGAGAGCCTTTAGCGTGCCGATCTCGGTGCGCTGTTCCTCGACCATTCGTGTCATTGTATTGAAGCAGACGAGCGCTGCAACGAGGATAAAAAATATCGGGAAGATCCTTGCAATCGTATCGACCCTGTCCGCATCATCGCCGAACGATGCATATCCGGGATCGTCGCTTCTGTCAAGGACGTACCACTTTATGCTGTCCTTGTTTGAGTAGAAGAATTCCTCCGAATCGGCAAGCTTCCTCCCGTTCTCCTCTATCTCCGAGCGAGCCTTGGCGAGCTTTGAAGCTGCATCGTTGAGCTTTGCCTTTGATTCGGGATCGCTGTTCTCAATCTCACGGTCGATCTCGGCAAGCTCTGCCTTGGCATTTTTCAGCTCGTTCTCGGCTTTGTCGAGTTCTGACTTCTGGTCGATCAGCTTCTGATAAGCAGAATTGAGTCTCAACTGACCCGAGCTTACGGCGGCATTTGCCGAATTGATCTCGCTCTGGGCGCTTGCAAGCTTGCTGTCGGCTTCATAGAGTCTGCCGTTCACATCGGCAAGGGCACTCTCCAACGTCTGACGCGCCGAGGTGCGCTGTGAGCTTCCGGGAGCGGATGATGCGTACTTTTTAGCCGCATCGCTGACGGAAAGCTGCGATGTATCGAGCTGTCTGAGGATCGAGATATATGTATCGTACCGCGAAGCAGCGGTCGGAGCTGTCGTAGTCTCTGGAGTCACGGGTGCGATAACGAGGCTGTCATCGGTCTCCGTGGCGACTGCCGTTTCCTCGGGAGCTTCCGCTGT
>DHYN01000005.1:2472-4171 GCA_002414125.1 Ruminococcus sp. UBA5129
GCGGCTCGGGAAGCGTTAGCTTCTCCGTGACAGGCTCTCCGAGAGGTGACCCCGATGAGGATGCGGAGGATGACGACCAATCCGTATTGATGAAAGTCTCGAGCGTATTTCTGAGCTGACGAAGCTGCTCCGCATCAGATTTTGCATATGAATACTGCGCGATCTTGTTCTCGGCGAGACGCTTGCTTTCACCTATCGAAGCTGCCATCTGCGCATATGAATCAAGTCCTGACCTGTAGCTTTCCTTGCCCTTTTCAAGCTCAGCCTCCTGAGCGGCAAGCTCCTCTCTGACGTCGTCAAACTGAGACTTTGCATCGTCTATAGCGCCGTTGTAGACAGCGAGCATCTTGTCGTACTCGTCCTGATTCTTATCGAGCTCGGCGCGTGCGGAGTCAAGTTCAACGTGAGCATCGCTGAGCTCCTTTTCGGTTTTTGTGATACGATCATCGTGGAAGCCGTCTGCGAGGGTCTCAAGCTCTTTCATTTTCGAGTCCACGAAATCGCGGTACTCTTCGGTGAACGAATCATATGAGTGTGAGCCGTCAAGCGTTATACATACCTCGGTGTAGTAGTCCGAGACGAACGCCTCCTCGGGTATCACCAGCCAGCTTTCGACCTTGCCGTTACCGATAGTTGTCGTTCCGCGCTCGAAATCGACATAGCGAACCCACGAAGCTCGTCCGACTATCTTGTATGTCTCGTAGCGCAACACGTCCGTCACCGGATCTTCCTCGCTGTTAGTCGAGAGTGTGAGCGTTCCGCCGACCTGATATTCCGATGGGGTATTAGCCTCAATGATGCATTCGTTGGGCGCTGTCGGGAAGCGTCCCTCGGTGATCGTGAGTCGGTTTATATACGCAGGGGAAATTTCAGAGCGTGACGAGCTGAGCGAATAGACCCTTGCGACAGGGCTTTGTCCGTCAGTGCTGCTGATGAAAAGATCCGCCGAATATCCGCCGCTTACCCCCGAAATGCCGTCAAGCTCCGAGATTCTCTCGACCTCGTCAGAGCTGAATCCGAACGTTGAGACGAGTCGGATGTCCATGAGATTTTTATCATTATAGTATTTATCCGCGGTCATTTTCAAGTCAGGAGACGTAACCTTTACTCCGGCAAAAAAACCGCATCCGAGCGCGATTATCGCGAGAATTGCGAGAAACCGCCCTTTAGTTTTCCATACGCGTCTCAGCGTGTCCTTCAGGAGAATTCCGATCATACTGCACCTTACCATTCGATAGAGTCAACGGAAACGGGCTCATCGTGCAGCTCCACCTTATCCACCTTGCCGCTTTTTATCGTGATAACGCGGTCTGCAATAGGCGAGATCGCCTGATTGTGGGTTATCACCACGACCGTCATCCCCTCCCTGCGGCACGTCTCGCTCAGGAGCTTTAGGATAGCCTTACCCGTTTCGTAGTCAAGCGCTCCTGTCGGTTCATCGCACAGCAGGAGCTTCGGGGATTTAGCAAGAGCTCTCGCGATAGAGACTCTCTGCTGTTCGCCGCCCGATAGCTGCGCAGGAAAATTGTTCATACGCTCCGCAAGACCTACTTTTTCGAGGATCTCGGTACAGTCTGCACCGCTTTTGCAAATCTGAGCCGCAAGCTCAACGTTCTCGAGAGCGGTGAGATTCTGCACGAGATTATAGAACTGGAACACAAAGCCTATATCGAAACGCCTGTATGCGGTCATTTCCCTG
>DHYN01000005.1:4176-12579 GCA_002414125.1 Ruminococcus sp. UBA5129
GTCCGTCCACGATGATCTCGCCCTCGTCACAGGTGTCCATTCCGCCGAGCATGTTGAGGACAGTCGTCTTGCCTGCGCCCGAAGCGCCGACAATAACGACAAATTCTCCCTTTTCGATCTCGAAGCTTATCCCGTCCGATGCGTTTATTGTTACTTCGCCCATTTTATAACGTTTTACAACGTTTTTGAATTCAACAAATGACATTTTATCACAACCTGTTTAAAATTTACCTATTGTATCATTATACTATGTTTTACAGCAAAAAACAAGTGTTTTGAACAAAAAACACGGCATATTTGCCGCAAAAAAAGAGCCAACCACGATTCCGTAATACTCCTCAGCCGCGGAATCATAGTTGGCACCTTTTATTTTGTAATACTACTCATCATCAAACGCATTGACAGTATTGAGGTAATCCGCCGGATTTTGTATCATGCCAAGATAGCGAACCTCAAAGTGACAGTGATTACCTGTGGAATTTCCTGTCGTACCGACTGCGGCGATAAGCTGACCGCGAGTTACGGACTGACCCTGAGAAACAAAGAGAGAGCTGCAATGCGCGTAAACGGTCTGGTAGCCGTCCATGTGGTCGATCTCGACAAAATAGCCGTATCCGTGGGGATTCCAGCCTGCCGCAACGACAACGCCGTCACCGCCTGCATAGATGTCCGTTCCGCCTGGAGCTGCAATATCGAGACCCTTGTGGTTGCGGTCGCTGATGAACGGGTCGCTGATATAACCGCCGTTTACAGGCCATCCGAACTGACCGCTTCCGGTAAGCACGGTTGACGAACTTGACGGACGGGCAGTATACGTTCCGACGCCGACCTGCTCGATCGTCGGAGATTTTATTACCTCTGACTTTATGACCTTTCTTGAACGTTCGATGCCGTCAATGTAGGTTATCTCAACGCTGCTGCGCTTTTCGCCGCGCTCGCCTTTCTGAAGGATACGACGCGTGCCGACATTGAGGGAGCTCGTTTCGACCTCTATCGTCTCGTAATCGAGGAAAGAGAGTGTCTCAAGCTCACGGATGTAGAGTATCGGGAGATAGCTTTCCTTTTCGGTAACGCGGACGATCTGACCCTCCTTGCACTCGCTTGCGCAGTTCGGGTTAAGCAGATTGAACTGACTTTGATCCATGTTGAACTTCATGCTGATGATCAGAGGAGTATCGCCTTTCTGAGCGACATATGTGCCGATCTTCTGCTTCTGTGAGGTGAGCAGCTTAATCGCATCGTCCTCGGTCATAAGGCTTTCGGCGAGGTAGATACCATCGTTATACTCGACCTTGTTCTTGAATGAGACCTCCTTGACAATGCCGTCAGCCTTGTAGTTGAGGAGAATATCGGTGAGAGCCTCTTCAACGGGTCGGGTATCCTTGACTGCGCCGATGAATTCCCCGTCGATGTAGATACCGCTCGCTTCGATGAGGTCGCTGTTGGAAGAAGCGAGTATCTCGTTTGCGAGCTGATCGGGGTTGAGCACACGCTCGTCATCGGAGATTATACGGAGAGAAAATTTCGGTGAAAGGTCGATAAACTCGTTCTCATCGTCATTGAATGCGAATCTTTTGCGCACCTCGGACGAAGCTTCATCGTAGATGCTCTCGGCTGAGATGACACCGATCTCCTTACCGTTGCACTCTACACTCAGACCGTACCGCTGTCCTGCGCCGTAGCGTATGACAGCGATGAAAAATCCCACCGAAACAATAGGCAGGATGTAATTGAACACCGTGCAGAAAACACCGTTTTCATCGAACAGGAACTTGCAAATGCAGCGTATCAGCTCTTTGCGGTACTCAGCTCCGCCTGTTTTTTTGGCTTTGCGCAGAGATCTCTGCATTTCGGCGGTGATGTTCATTCGGTTCTTGAACGGCGACAGCATCAGCTTTACGATGCTCCAAAGCGCTTTCAGCAGACCCTTGAGCAGGTCTGCAAGCTCCGCAAAAACGAAGCCGATAGTTTTTATGAGTATAAGGCAGATGCGTGCGAGCACCTTAACGGTACTCAGACCGAGTCTTGAGGGGAATGCCGCGATCGAACACAGCAGCTTTCCGGCTCTGCTTATGTGCGGAACGTCCGCGGTTTCGTTCTCGGCAACGGGAGTTGCTTCGGACTCTTCGTTAAGATGTTCCGTATCCATAATAACAGCTCCTTTCATAATACTTATATTTCCACATGTTTATTATTATAGCAACTCGTGGAAAAAAAACAACGATAAATATGAGCTTTTTTGGAATTCGTCCAGCATTTCATCATGATGCACAAAAAATTAAATCATTTTTGTGACATATGCCATGAATAATTGAGCATTTCAACGGTATAATTTTCAAGCTTTTCGAGAAGCGGAAGAACATCGCGGCGAGCAGAATCGAGATCATGCTCAAGGTAGTTTCCGCACTCGATCTCTGTACAGCCGGGGATAGCCTCGCTGTAATCTGCGATAAATCGGAAAGCATCGCGGACGAGTGCAACGGCATCATCGTGTGTGACCGTATCGCGCGTGAGGAGGTAGAATCCCGTGCGGCAGCCCATCGGACCGACATAGACGATCTCGCTTCCATGAGCGGAATTGCGCGCGTAGGTCGCAAAGAGGTGCTCGATGGTGTGGAGTGACGGGTTGGACACATATACGCCGCCGTTTGGTTTTACCATTCGTATATCATATGTAACAACATCGCCGTCAATACGCGATATGTACATACCTACGCCGAATTTTGTGTGGTCAACTTCAAAACTTGCTATTCTTTTCATTTTAAGTCCTCCATATATTATAAATAGTATAGGCGTTTTCATACTACTCCGAAAAGTCCCAGAATATCCTGTGGAAGCGGAGATCTCACCTCAATATCGTCAAATCTCATCACACCGCAGTGAAGCGCCTGACGCGGAATATCGTCTCTGCATCCGCCGTACAGATCATCGCCTGCGAGCGGATGACCGATGTGCGAAAAATGCACCCTTATCTGATGTGTACGGCCTGTTTCGAGGTGCACTTCCGCGAGGGAATAGTGTTCATTTTGGACGATCCTCCTGTAGTGCGTGACTGACGGATGACCGTCCTCGCGGACACAGCGCAGTATTATCGAGTCGCGCTCCCTTGCGATAGGCGCGTTTATCGTGCCCGCATCGCCGATCAAGCCGTGGACTGCCGCAAAGTAGACCTTTTCACACCTGCCTTGAAGCCTATTTGCCGCGTGAGCGTTCTTTGCGATGATGCAGAGTCCTGATGTGTCGCGGTCGAGGCGGTTTACGGGTCGGAACGTTATATTCGGATAGACCGCAGCGAAAAAGTTCCCGAGAGTATCGCCCTGGTGCTTCACCGAGGGATGTACCGGCATTCCCGAAGGCTTATCAAACACGACAACGTCTTCGTTCTCAAACGCGATCGGGACGCTCAGCAGCGAATTCGGTTCAAGCGAACTCGTGTCCTCCGCCGTGAGAACAACAATATCGTTTGGCTGAACGATGTCGATGCTTCGTATCGGTTCACCGTTGCGTGTGATGCCGTTATCTGTCTGCTTGAGCCTTGTCAGAAGCCGCCTTGAAAAGCCCTGCGATCTTCGCAGATATTGATCGAGGCGGACAGGCTTGTTCGAGTTCACGGTCAGCTTGAGCTGCACGATAGGCATCCTCCTTTACAAAAATTTCTATGCACAGCGCCGATGCGGAAAATATCCCTGAAAGCGCAAGCGGAGCTGTCACGATCGGCAATATAAGCGGCGCGTGGAAGATGACAAGCTTCGCAAGCACGCCGCGCCGTCCGATGACGAGCCGAAACGCTTCTCGCACAGCGGAAAATACCGATATATCGGTTTCTCTCACAAGTATGAACGGCAAGCACATGAGTGCGAGCCGAGCCCATATCCAGAGTCCGACTGAAAATATGGTCATTACCGATGCGTGGACGCACAGAAACAGTTCCAGCGAATCGGAGATATCGTGCGAGATGAGTCTGAATGCCGATATACCGAAGAAAACCGTGGGTACAAGAAACAGCGCGCTCACGAGCTTTTTCGTGAGGAGTCCCTTGATGCTGCGTGAGAGATTTCCGTTCCCGAGGATGATCGAGGAGAGAGATTCCACACGCATTGAAGCGTTTTCCGAGCAGATACCGACCGCTCTGTAAGCTGCGGCGTAGATGAGCGGAGCGGCGGCGATATAGCGGAGCACGGTGAATACGGCGGCAAATACGGCGGCAAGCGGATGCGGCGCATAAAACAGCTCGGCAGGCTTCATTTCGCCGAAATACAGGAGTATCCCGCAGACCGCACCCTCGGATAAGCGGAACAGCAGAACCGTACCGACAACAGCGGTGCAGAGCAAGAGCAGACGTATCCTGCTGCCCTTTGTGAGAAAATTGCGGTATCGGATGATCTGGATCAGCTTCATAACGCGCGCCCCTTTCGGTAATATCTAAACGTCAAAATTAATTTATCGTTTAAGATATTATTGGTCGTATATCTGGAAATATACGGCTCTCAGGCGCGATGTACTGCTCACAGCTCTATTTCATGTTTTGCTTTTATTCTATCACACTAAAGCCGTCAGCCTCCGGCAGCTTCTCATACGGACACCTGCCAAGGATCTCAAACACCTGCGAGGTCAGCCACATCTGCGCTGTCACAATGACCTCAAATCCCTCGCCGGGTCTTGCGCTGAGATACTGCGGCTCATACTTCGGAATGCCAAAGCACGAGAGCATGTTCGAGATGATGCCTGCGTGCGTTATCACTGCCGCGTGGGTGATCCCGTCGTTCATCATGTCGGTGATTATCTCGTGGACTGCCTTGAACGTTCTTGCTGTCAACTCCTCAAGGCTCTCGCCTTTCGGAGGACGGTTTGNNTCTTCCGCCTGCGAGCCACCTCTGAAAATCTTCGCGGTTGACCAGCTCTGCCGCCGATTTGTTCTCGAATTCGCCGAAATCAAGCTCGCGCAGGTCGTCCACACAGCACATCTGCGTTGTCGGGAAAAGTATCTCCGCAGTCTCGGTGCATCGCCTGAGCGGCGATGAATATACTCTGTGTACGGACGGATAGTCGAATTCGTCCATTTTAGCGCACAGCTCGCTCGCTCCCTTTGAAGAAAGCGGCATGTCTGTTCTGCCGATGTAGATGTTCTTTTCGTTTGCCTCGGTCATTCCGTGACGGAATATGCTTATTCTGTAGCCTTTCATATGTGCTCCTTTCGTATGTAAAAATGCACAAAATCGTGTGTAACTTTTTTAACCCTTAGCAAAACTGACGAAAAAACCCTTGAAAAATTGTAATTTTCCCATGTTTCGCCATATTTACTTTTTATACAAAATGTATTATAATAATATAGTGATAGTTCGTGAATTAGTTAAATAAAAAGGCGATACAATGTTCACAGATAAAGGATGGTCGCCTTATCAGGTATGGAGGTAATCAGAAATGAATTCCGATTTCGCAAGGATAATCACTCTTCAAAGGAAAGAGCGTCATATCAGTCAGAAGCAGGCCGCGCAGGATCTCGGCATCTCACAAGCGTTGCTCAGCCACTATGAAAAGGGCATTCGAGAGTGCGGACTCAACTTTCTCGTCAAAATAGCCGACTACTATAACGTCTCCTGCGACTACCTTCTCGGCAGAACTCCCGAACCGGAGGGAAAAACCATAACGATCGACGATATTCCCGATGATGACGGCAACAACAAGATGCCATCACCCGAGATCATCAACTTCAACAGACGTATCATCAACAACTCGATCAGCCTGCTGTTCAGCCTCGCTCAGAAAGCAGGAAGCATCACCCTCATCAAGCAGGTCTCGACCTATCTAATGCTGTCGGTGTATAAGCTCTTCAGGATAATTTATAACGCAAATCCGCATAACGACCAGAAACTCTTCCGCATCCCAAAGGTTATTGCGAACGACAGCTCCAATGCCATCGTTTCGATGAGCGAGTCCGACATCAAGGCAGCATCGTGCGGCATCGCCATTGACGGCAACGACTGCGTTAAAAATTTCGATACGCTCTATCTCACTACCGCCACTATCTCAAAGGATTATGCTCAGTATTCATCATCGCTCCTCAACCTCATCAAGCTCAGTGAGGACAACATCGCAAGAACGCGCGAAAGATACCACTGTGTCGATGACAGGCTTGAGGACGGTATAGACGTATCTTCATTATAACACTTTTTCAGCAAAAAGAAAAGGGTTTTCCAAATTTTTTATACGGCAACAGAATAGAAACCCGTGGGGCAGATGCCGNNATGATGAATACTGAGCATAATCCTTTGAGATAGTGGCGGTAGTGAGATAGAGCGTAGAGAGCGGACATCGTTCCCTGCAAATTTCAAGAGTGAGTAGCAGGTGCTTATTCGCGAAACTACGCGTTCTTCGTAGCGTTCACGCAAGGTGTCGATATTGAGGTTGGTGCTTATGATGATCGGTTTTCCGCTGTTGAGACGGGTGTTGATTATGTTATAGATCGTTGAAGCGTAGAACGGAGTTTTATACTCTGTACCGAGGTCGTCAAGAATGAGCAGATCGCAGTTCATGACGTGCATAAGAGTCTCGTTGGTGTGCTCGTGACCGAAGTGCTCCTGTTCGATTTTCAAAAGAAGATTTATCGTTGAATCGTATATCACGCTGCATCCCTTGTCGAGCACGGCATTTGCTATCGCGAGCGAAAGGTGGGTCTTTCCGAGTCCTGTTTTCCCGAACATCAGGATATTGTCTGAATCGGGTCTGAACGATGCGGCGTATCTTTTGGTGAACTCAAAAATACGCTCCATATGGGCATAATCATCGCCGTAATAGTAAGTCAGCCTGAACGAATCGAATGTGGAAAGCTTAAGCTGGGACAATCTGTTCAGCTCCTTTGCGGCGAGAGAGCTGTTGATGCGGTGAACGCAGTCGCAGATGCCGCCGTCGGGAGCAGTGCCAGTGTCATTGCAGACAGTGCAGCTATAGTGAATATCGAGGTAGTCCTCGGGGTATCCGTTTTGGCGCAGCAGCTCGCGGCACATCGCCTGTGCTTCAAGGTTGCTGAGTTTAAGCGTTTCAATGCGCTGTGCCTCACGTTCACGGCGCTTCACGCGGTCGCTCTCAGTCTCCTCGGCAGTCTTTTCACCGATGCCTTCGGGCTTTGCAAACATAAATGCAAACAGCTCGCGGCTGGATTTGAATATCTGTCGGTTTATCTCGCGTATCTGCGGAATATTCTTGTTGATCTCGGCGATTCTGCGGTCGTTTTCGGCAATAGCAGCCGCCCGCCGTCTGCTTAGGATTATCTGTGCTTCTGCTGCTTCCATATTTCAAACTCCTTAAAAGACGTTGATGAATTCCTTATACTGTGCAAGATCGTCATCGCTCTCGGACTCGGCTTCGGACTTTCTTTTCCTATAATTTGCATTTGCCGATCTTACGTCTGCCGCGGTCATTAAGCCGCTGTTTTTCCACGAGACAAGTATCTTGTTTATGTATTCAAAGCTGAGCTTGTCGATGTTCTCAATTGTTATCTCATAGGCATATTTTATCAGCTCGGAGGAATACGCTTCGGCTTTCCAGAGGTCGATGAGCTCCTTCTGCTTGGTGGTGGGTCGCCGTTTCATCTCGAACATCTTCATTATCTGTGCGGTGAAGTCGTGTGAGGACTTCATTCGCTCTACCTCGTCAATAGCCGCATCGAGCGTGTTGATGTCATTTTCCGACCAACTATGTGCGATCTTCTCGATATAGCCTGAATTTGACTTTTCGACAGAGATGCAGTAGCTGAGCAGAGTTATGATGACTTCTGCTCTAAGTCCGAGGAAATCGTGTATCCATATGAGAGAATTCTGCTGAGTGTGGGTGAGTGTTCCGAACATGGTTTCGGCGGTCTTGAACATCTCCGCGATCTCATCCGAGCCTTTCATGAGCTTTGCGATCTCGGAGGGAGTAAGGTTTTGTCGCTGACGAGGCGGTATCTGCTTTTTCGGAGCAGGCGCTTNNGGTGCAGTCATAGTCTGCATGATCGGAGCAGGCAGGGACGATTCAGCGGCTGAGAGCACATTGACCTGCTGCCAGAACATTACCGCATCGGCAGCCTGCTGCGGAGAAACTCCGACATTTGCAGCGATCTCCGACTCGGAGCACTCCCGACCGGAATTGCGCATGATATACAGCAGTACCTTTATCTGGTCGCCTGATGCGAGCTTTAGGAAGTTGTCCGCAACGACACACGGGACGCCAAACATATTTGCCCATATACCGTTGTTTGCTCTTATGTTCACGAAATTATCCCTCCTGAATTCAGCGGTAGGATAATTATATCACAAATCCCTGTAATTGTCACTATGCAATTTAGACAAATTTAAGCGAATGATTTTTAGGTGCGGCGTATCGGACTCGGCAGCATTAAAAAACTTGCTGAAAAGTTTTTTGCCT
>DHYN01000005.1:12656-23117 GCA_002414125.1 Ruminococcus sp. UBA5129
AGCGAAGCACCGCGAGTCGTGAGCAGGCATTGTGACCGAGAGCCGAAACAAGCTGTAGTTTTCGTCAGCAGGATTAAGCTGTTACTTTTGCTCCGCAAGATACAGCGATACCCTGTTTTGGATCAGCTCGGCACACTTTTCCGCCGTACATCCGCCTGCAAAGAATTCTTTTATCTGCGACCAGATAAGCTCTTCCGTGATCGGAATAGGCAGCTTACCGTTGTATGCTCTGCCGTTTGCAACAAATGTATAAGTCGAATCAATGATCGCGTTTACCCTGTCGATGTCCTCCTGAGTGAGATCGCCGAGGTCGAAATACTCGAAGTTTGCGCCGTAAATGTATTTCGGACGCTCATTGTGCATCGGAGTCTTGTCGTACTCCTCGCGCACCTTAAGACCGCTCTTTGTTATCGGAAGTCCACCCCATGAGCAGTTGCCGCCCTTGTAGCACTCCTTGATAAAATTATCGGTATAGACATAGCGGAGGAACTCCCATGCAAGCTCCTTGTTCTTGCAGGTCTCGCTTATCGCGTAGTAGCCGTTCGGGAAGCAGATGTATGGCTGCTTTTCCCCTATGTGAACTACATCGTCCGTACCGAACATACCCCTTGTATAAAGCACATAGCTATCATACGATGAAAGATAGAAATCAGTTACGGGATCGACATCGTTGCGCAGTCTGAGGTTACCGTACTCGGTATAAGCAGCCTGTTCCGCATCGGAGAGATTACTGTATATGATATCCTCATCGTTTCCGCCGTCAGCATATTTGAGGATGTCGATGAAGAGCTGATCGTCGAAATGGCAGGTTCCGTTTTCTGCATCAATATACTCATCAACGTCGAATAAGTTCAAAATGCGCGTCATTTTAGAGTCGTTAGGATACTTATCGGGCTGAACCCACGAGGGCGGATCCTGATAGTAATTCAGCCTGTCCGCAGTTGTCCAGTCACCGAGGTCGTCCTTGTGGGATGCCTTTGTGAGATATCCGCCTTGTATCTCGAAAATATTCGGGAGCGCCGATAGCTTTCCGTCCTTCTCGCAGAACTTTATCGCGTTCGGAACAAAATCGTCACGGCTGAATTCGGGATCGTTGTCTATGAACTCGTACATATCGCAGAGACAGCCATATTCCTCGAATTTAGACCTGCAAAAAGGCGAGTCATTAATATCCTCGAGCTTGATTATGTCGGGCAGCTCGCCTGTCGAGAGCGCACTGCCGAACTCGGTTAACTCGCCAAAATCGCCTTCCTTGAAGGACTTCACCTCAATGTGCACCGCATCCTGAGAATCGTTGAAGCTCTTGATATAGTCATCGAGCATATAGTCGATCCTGCTGTCCCGACCGAGCGTGATGACCTCAACCTCGGGGACCTCGGACGGGTCACACGGCATAAAGAGTCGCAGCTTGGTCGAATAAGTTTCGTAATCGGTGTCGAGGAAAACGACAGAGCCGTCCGCACGGACATTGTATTGAGTTAAGCTGTTCGGACTTAGATTTGCCGCATCAAAGCTGAAGATCGGTTCGATAGAGCCGTCGTCCCTGATACCGTAGAGTGTCGAATACGATGCAAAAAAGAGCGAGTATGCGCCGTTTCCTGCATAGATATTGCCCTTGATGCCCTCGGTGAAATCATATGTGAGAGAGCTCTCAGCGATATTTCCCGAATTCTCGTCTATCACGCGTATCTGAAGCTTTCCCTCCTCGGGAACGCATAAGCATATAAGCTCGCCGCTCTTGTTCTTGCCGAACGACTTGACAGTGCTTCCAGAGAGCTTTGCGATGAGCTTACCGCTGTAAGAGAGCAGGCAGAAGTCGTTGTCGATCTCGGCAATGACGGCATCCTTTCCTGCAATGACGGTGCGGATGTTGGTGTATTTCCCTGCTATAGCCGCACTGCTGTCTATCTCATTGGAGGAAACGAGCTTACCGTCCGTATCAAAGCGATTGACGAGCAGACTGTACTGCGCGGCATCGTCATAGAGCTTCTCATCGTAGTCGGGAGAGTTCGTGTCAGGCTCGGGCAGATCGCCGTAGTCAGCCATATTCACGATCTGTATAAGGCTTCCGTCATCAGCCGCATCCACGTTGTAGCTTGTGCCGTATTTCATCTCGGGCAGCTCCACCGTGTTGCAGGACTCCATATCCGCATCGCAGACAGCCGCACAGAGACCGCTGTTGCCCGTTCCGAAGAGCATTAGTTGTTCGCCGCCGCTTATCGGTCTCATCATATAGATGATATTCATACCGTGCTCAAGTGTAACGAGCGTGCGCTTGTACGCCGCATTGCTGAGCTTCTCTGCGGTGAGGTTAGCCCTTTTGGAAGAGCTTTCCGACCTGCCGTTAGAGCATCCTGTGAAGCCAACGAGCATGGTGAGTGCAGTAACTGCTGAAATAAGTTTTTTCATAAAAATACCTCCTTAGAACGCTTTCTATAATGAAGTGTTTTTAGGGGAGCAAAAAGACGAGGTTTCCTATAATTTTTTTATTTTAATCAAAAATCGCAATAATAGCATTGCAATGCACAAAAAAATGCTGTATAATTATAATGTATAATATAGTATCGCAAACAGAGAAAAACTAATTCCGGAGGGGAAAAATGAAAATCACTGAATTCAATGCCGATGAGAGAAGATATTCGGCGATAAAAGGGGAAGCCTTTCCCGAAATGAGACTGCTGCTGTTTTCATCGCCTGTGATGATGCACTTTGATGATACGGAGAAGCTGCTCGGAACAGGCTGCGGTGCGCTCTTGCTGCCGAACGATCCGCTGTATTTGAGCTCGGCTGACGGCACTGAGCTGAGATTCGTGTCGATACGCTTCACTGCAACGGCTTCCGAGCTGAAATACATCGCAAATCTCGGCATCAATACGGATGCTCCGTTCCGCCTGAGAGACAACGTGGTCATGGGCAATATCCTTGAGCTGATACGTCTGGGAAGCTTCTGCTCTCAGAAAAACCGCGATGATTTTTCCGACTGTGCGCTGAGGATGATACTTATCAGCATTTCCGAACAGACTAAGTACCGCGATGCAGCGCGTGTACCGCATTATTTCAAGCTCCACACCCTCAGAGACAACGTGTACGCCGACCCGTGTCACGCGCGCAGCATTGACGATATATGCAATGAACTCAATATCAGCCGCACCTATTTCCACCGAATTTACACTGCGGCATTCGGAACGTCATACCTTCAGGACATCATAAGCAGCAGAGTAAGGCTTGCCAAGGATCTGCTGCGCACCACCTCTATGTCCGTAAGCCTTATCGCCGAGGAATGCGGCTACGTCAGCGATTCGTATTTCATGCGCCAGTTCAGACAGCTCGAGGGCTGTACGCCAACCGAGTACAGGCGGAGCTATACTGCGGAAAGGGATTAAGCTATGAGATTTCTCCACACCTCAGATCTCCATATCGGAAAACGCCTCAGCGGCATCGACCTCCTGAGCGACCAGAAGCAGGTACTCTCACAGATCATCGACATTGCGGTCGCCGAAAGGTGCTCGGCAGTTATCGTTGCAGGCGATATTTACGACAAGGCTGCTCCTGCGCCCGAGGCTATGATGACGTTTGAGAGCTTTCTGCGCAGACTCGCCGATGCGGGCATCCTCGTTTTTGCAGTCAGCGGAAACCATGACAATGCGCGCAGACTTGCATATATGTCCGATTTTGCGCGCGATAAGGGGATATATATTACCAACGGCAGCGTTCCCGAGACGATCGTGCTGAATGACGATTTCGGCGAGATCGCCGTTCATCTGCTGCCGTTCACAAATCCGCATATCGTCCGTGAGCGCTGTCCCGAGGCGGAGCTTGGGGCGTCTTACGAGGCTGCTGTGCAGTATATCATTGACGAGTGCAAGTTTGATGAGAGCGTGAGGAATATTGCCGTTGCCCACCAGTTCGTAACGGGCGCTCAGACTTGCGACTCGGAGGTGTTCTCCATTGGCGGACAGGACAACATATCTGCCGCACTTTTCGACAGATTCGACTACACCGCACTCGGTCATATCCACGGACCGCAGTCGATTAAGGATGGCAGAGTGCGCTACAGCGGCTCTCCGATGAAATATTCGCTCTCGGAGGCGAAACACAAAAAATCGGTAACGATAGTCGATATGCGCGAAAAGGGCGATACGGAGCTGAAAATCGTTCCGCTGACGATGCCGCACGATGTCCGCGAGGTGCGGGGAGGTCTTGCAGAGATACTCGAAATGCCTTACTCCGAGGACTTGGTGAGAGTTGTCGTAACGGACGAGGAGGTAAGTCCGGATGCGAGAGTGACCGCCGGTATGGTTTTCCCTAACATGATCGGATTTATGGTGGACAACCTCAGAACAGGCGGTCAATTTGACGATATACAGGCAGAAAGCATCGAGAACAAAACATCGCTCGGACTTTTCAAAGAGTTCTATGCGATGATGAACAACAACGTTGAACCATCGGACGAGCAGAATGTGTTCGTGAGAGGCATCCTCGAACGCATCAGCGGCGCTGAGCAGGGAGGCACAGAATGACACCACTGAGACTTGAGATCGCAGGCTTCGGCTCGTATGCCGCGACCGAGATCATTGACTTTGAAGAAAAATTTGGCGACAGCGGAGTTTTCCTCATCACGGGCGCGACAGGCTCGGGAAAAACTACGATATTCGATGCGATATGCTATGCACTCTACGGCAATGACGGATGCGGTGCAAAGCGCGATGCGAAGAGCTACCGTTCGGATTACGCTTCCCCGAACGACAGTACATACGTCAAGTACCGCTTCAAACACAAGGGAAAGGTCTATGAGATAGAGCGTGCTCCCGAGTATCAGCGATACAAAAAGGGAAAGAAGGGTTCGCAGGAGCTTACAAAATCCTTTAAATACGCCGTTTTCACCGACATTGAGAAGAATGAGATACTCACGCGCGAAAGCGACATCGAGACGAAAATCGGCGAAATAATCGGTCTGACAGCAGACCAGTTCGCACAGACCGTAATGATCGCACAGGGCGACTTTCTGCGAATTCTCCGTGCAGGCACAAAGGAGCGAAAACCGCTTTTCCAGACGATCTTCCGAACAGGCATCTATGCAAGGCTCGAGTCGGAGATAAAGGCAGAGGACAGCAGGCTCGCACACAGTCACGAGGCAGTCTGTACCGACCTTTTCCATGCGTTCAAACGTGCCGAAATGCCGGAGGAAGCAGAGTTTTACGAGACGGATCTCGCAAATCCCAACCGTCTATCCGAGCTGATACAGCAGCTCTCGGAGCTGGAGGATGCCGATACGAAGCTGATCGCAGTCCAACGCGGACAACTGAAAAAGCTTGCCGGGGAAATGGACGCTCTTTCGGCTGAGATCAGCGAATCCGAAAGCATTGCAAAGCTCGTGAAAGCCCGTGAGGAAGCCGAAAAAAGGCTCTCTGAGCTGAACTCAAAGCTCGAATATTACTTGGAGACGGAAAATAAGATCGAAATGGCTGAGGCTGCAGAGCGGACCGTTCCCGCACGCAAACTCGTTGAGATGAAGCGGCGCGAGGCGGCAGAACTGCGCGATAAGCTTGCAAATTCGCGTGCGGAGCTTGCACAGCTTACCGAAATATCAGATCAGCAGCGGAAATCTGCCGATGAGGCAGAAAAAAAGCTCCCCGAGGCAGAGCGCCTGAGAAGCGAATCGGAGCGTCTGAAAAATTCGTTCAAGCTGCTCACGGAATACGGAAAATATTCGGCTGAGTCGGAGCGTGCAAGCTGCGCGGCAAGAGGTGCTCTTGCGATGATAGACGAGATCACAGGCTGCGGCGATGATTTCACGGCTGCAANNCCAAAATTTCGCCGCGAGAGCTGCTGCGGCAGAGTCGGTCAAGCCGTTCGCAATGGCTGTCTCAGCTAAGGGAATCGAGATCGCTGCTGATTCCGAACGACTTGGCAGTGTTCGGAAAAAACTCTCCGAATCGGGCGCAAGACTCGAAGCTCAGCGCGAGCAGGCTAAGTTTCTGCCGGAGCTTGAGCTGCGCAGGGAAACTCTCCGGGCAGAAAGCAAATCGTGTGCACAGGCTAAGGAGCTTCTTGCTCAGTACAAAGCCTCGGCGCTCCGCTTTGAAACGGCTTCCGCACGTTATATCGACATTTCAGAGAGATGCACTGCTCTGAAAAACGAGTGCGCCGAGCTGAGAGCGGCATTCTATCTCGGACAGGCAGGCATCATTGCACAAGGACTTCGCGACGGCGAGGAATGCCCTGTCTGCGGCTCAAAGTCTCATCCTCATGCGGCAAAGCGTCCCGAAAGCTGTCCGACTCAGGAACAGGTCGCGGAAGCTGAATCTGCTGCGGAAAAGGCTGCGGCAGAGCTTGCGGAGGCTGATTCGGAAAGGGCTGCACTCGGTGCGTCGCTCGATTCATACGCAAAACGTCTCGCGGACGGAGGATTTTCGCTCGATATGACCGATGAACAGCTCGATGAGAGAATAGATGCGGCAGAAGCTGAGATCAACGATATATCGCGCAGATCGACTGAGATCACGCGGCTGCTCGGCGAGCTTTCCGAGCAGTATGCGGTGCTGGAGAGCCGCTGCGGAGAGCTTTCCGAACGGATAAAAGCTTGCGAGCAGGAGGCATCGGTGCTTTCGGAAAGATACAGAGAAAAGCTTGCAGAAAACGGCTTTTCATCAACCGAGGAGGCTCGTTCGGCACAGCTCGGACACGAGACCTCAGTGAAGCTTTCTAAGCTCATGGACAGCTACAGAAAAAATTTGGTCGATGCACAGACCGCAGGTGCACGCCTCGAAACGCTATCCGACAGCATGGCTGAGCTCGGTGCATCGGCAAATGACGATATACAGGCGCTTGAAGACAAAATACAGCGCTTTGCAGACGAGATTGCTTCGATAACCGAGGGCAGCCGTTCCGCAAAGGAGCGCCTCGGAAAAACTGAATCACGGCTCAGCGGAGTGCGCAGCTTGACGGCTGAACAGGAGGAAAACCTCACCGCCGCGCTCAGCGACGAGAGCATTTTTACCGCACAGTACGAGTCTGCACTTAAACAAAACGGATTTCCCGACAGCGAAACATGCGAGGCTGCAATGATCGACAGGAAGAAGCTCAACTCGATGAAAACGGCACTCATGATATTCAGGAACGAGCTTGCCGAAACGCGCACGCAGTCCGAAACGATCGCTAAACAGCTCGAGGGACGTGTCCCGACTGATACGGAAAAGCTTACCCGTCAGCTCAACGAAAAGCGTACCCTCCGCGAGGAGCTTTCCGCTAAGGAGAGGTCACTAGCGATCAGAATTGAGAAAAACTGCAGTGCGCTCACCGAGATCAGGAAGCTGAGTGCAAAAAAACATGAGCTCCATTCACGCTGGACTATGGTGAGCGATGTTGCAAAGACGATCAGCGGCGGCATTACGGGCAAGGAAAAGCTCAGTTTTGAGGCGTATATTCAGCAGTACTACTTCAAACAGGTGGTCGCGGCGGCGAATAAGCGGCTGTATGCTCTGACTGATGGCGGATTCACGCTGAGGTGCAGGGAGCTGAACGCGAAAAAAAATACCCAAAGCGGACTCGATCTTGAGGTCCACGACTGCGGAACGGGTCAGTGGCGCGATGTCTCAACGCTTTCGGGCGGCGAGTCGTTTATGGCATCACTCGCGCTTGCACTTGGTCTTTCCGACATCGTTCAAGCAGGAAACGGCGGCGTGCGGCTCGACTCCATGTTCATCGACGAGGGATTCGGAACGCTCGATGACGGTAAACTGCGCCAAACAATGAAAATGCTCGCAACTCTTGCCGACGGAAAAAGACTCGTCGGCATAATCTCCCACGTTGCAGACCTTAAATCCTCGATCGACAAAAAAATTGTCGTTTCAAAAAACGGTTCCGGCAGTACCCTGACTATTGAAACTTGAGACCCCGGCAGCATCGGCTATATTTTTCCACAGCCATCAACAACCTTGAATGATATAGCACAAGACTCGTATCCGGATCGCGATCAATATTCGTTACCGATGCCCAATACTGCAACATTTTATATATAGTTCACTAACAATACCTATCCCACACCTAGCTAAAGGGACTATATCCCTTTTGAAAGAACGGCAAAGAATTTATCTCTTAGCAAAAGATTCGAGAACAAAGTTCCCGATAACGTCTTGATATTGCATAAAAAATAAATGCTGCTGCCGTGCATATTTGTCATTATGACTCTTGAAAAAACAGCAAATGTGTGATATACTAAAAATAGTGCGTTTATAGCCAAAGCTTGATGTCTCGTCTTTTTTGACGGCAGGCTTTAGTTGGTGCGCCAATATTGATTTGAAGCATTTCCCGAGATATTCGGGAAATAATATATGATTAGGAGAGGTTCCGAATGAACTTATTTTCGATGAACAATGAAAGCCTTGAAAGCTTCAAAAATGACGTGCAGAAACAGTACAATGACTACAAGTCTCTCGGTCTGAAACTCGATATGTCGCGCGGTAAGCCCTGTGCAGAGCAGCTTGACCTCAGCTTTGAGCTCCTCGACTGTCTCACGAGCAAGGAGGATTTCATCTGCGCAAACAGTCTCGACTGCCGAAATTACGGTATGCTTGACGGTATTCCCGAGGCTAAGGAGCTTTTCGCTCCGATGATCGGCGTTGGCAGCGATGAGATAATCATCTTCGGAAATTCCAGTCTTAACGCTATGTTCTGGACGGTTCAGACTGCATATACTCACGGCATACTTGGCTCTAAGCCGTGGAAGGACTGCGGTACAGTGAAGTTTCTGTGTCCCGTTCCGGGATATGACAGGCACTTCAAGGTGACGGAGTTTTTCGGTATCGAAATGATCAATATTCCCATGACAGAAACAGGTCCCGATATGGATATGGTAGAGAAGCTCGTTTCCGAGGATGAGTCAGTAAAGGGTATCTGGTGCGTACCTCAGTACTCCAATCCCGACGGCATTTCGTACAGTGACGAGACGGTAAAGCGTTTTGCCGCTCTCAAGCCAAAGGCTTCCGATTTCCGTATCTTCTGGGATAACGCCTACTGCATCCACCACCTCGTTGATGAGCCGAGGTACATACTCAATATCCTCGAAGAAGCAAAGAAGTGCGGCAACGAGGACATAGTATATGTCTACGGTTCGACCTCGAAAATCACATTCCCCGGTGCAGGTGTTGCGGTAATGGGTGCAAGCAGGAAGAATATCGACAGTTTAAAGTCATACCTCGGCATCAGCATAATCAGCTACGATAAGCTCAATCAGCTCCGCCATGTTAAGTACTTCGGCGATTTCAACGGAATGCTCGCTCACATGGAGAAGCACAAGGCTGTCCTCGCACCGAGATTCAACGCTGTTATCGATGCACTCGAAGAAGAGATCGCTCCGCTTGGTATCGGCTCGTGGGTGAAGCCCGACGGCGGCTACTTCATCTCGTTCAATTCGCTTGACGGCTGTGCGAAGAGGATCGTTGAGCTTTGCAGAGAGGCTGGTGTAGTTCTTACGGATGCAGGTGCAACATTCCCGTACGGAAAGGATCCTGACGGCAAGAATATCCGACTCGCTCCGACATATCCCTCGCTTGATGAGCTGAAAAAGGCTATGGAGGTTTTCGTTTGCAGCGTAAAGCTCGCTTCTGCAGAAAAACTTCTTTCTGAAAGAACAGTTTCTTGCTGAATATGTATAAAATTATCCCTATGGTACATAGCGTGCCATAGGGATTTTCGTAAATTAAGAGAGGTCAGCCTTCGATTTGACGTGCGAGGAACTGTGCAGCTGCGTTTATAAGGCTGGTCTGGAGCTCGGTGACTGCCTTGTGGGAGTCGCATTCAAGAAAGACCACAGCGCCCATTACATCGCCTGCTGAAATGATCGGGAGCGCAGCAATTGCTGTGCGCTCGACACCCTCGGCTGCAAAGAAACGGTCTGAGCTTCCCTCCTGACGGAAGTAGCGGCTTCGGGATTCCATAAGCTCTTCAAGCTGACCTGTCACGCGGCGCTCGGAGAGCTCCTTTCGCGGAACGCCTGCCGATGCGACAACGTGATCTTTGTCAAAGACCACTACGGGACAGCCTGCGATCTTGAACATGATGTCCGCAACATATACGGCGTTTTCGCTCATCTCGCTAATCGCTGAGTACTTTTTGAAAATGACTTCACCATCGGTATTTGTATATATTTCGAGAGGGTCGCCCTCGCGGATGCGCATTGTGCGCCTTATCTCCTTTGGTATAACGACGCGTCCGAGATCGTCGATGCGTCTTACGATTCCTGTTGCTTTCATAATTTCTCCTCCATTTTTAAAATTTGAAAGTATGATTATTATTTGCCGCTTTTGGATTATTATACTCAAAACTATTTTTAGTGCTATATATATAATTATTGTTGTTTTGCACAAACATAACATTAAAAAATGTTTTTTATTTATATTGCAAATGAGGACTTGCGCTTTTGAAAAAAGTGGCAATTGTTCTTGCTGAAAAGTTTTTTGC
>DHYN01000015.1:0-1190 GCA_002414125.1 Ruminococcus sp. UBA5129
TCACTGCGGCTGTATTGGTATTATGGATAAAAAACAAAGCGTATTTTTGTGCAGAATACAGAAATTTCAAAATATACTTGACTTAGAGTTCACTCCAGATATTATAATAGAAAGTACAAAGGACACAAGGGGAGGTGAATACATTGACGATCAAAGAAGTCAGCGAAAAATATGATATTTCACAGGATACGCTTCGGTATTATGAACGGGTGGGAATGATACCGCCTGTAACCAGAACAGCAAGTGGTATTCGTGATTATCAGGAAGAGGATATCAAGTTGGTAGAGCTTGCAAAGTGTATGCGCAGTGCAGGACTTCCGGTGGAAACTATGATTGAATATGTAAAATTAACACTCCTTATATTTCTCTCATAAAGAAGTATCTCTCATTTTTTATAATGCCTAAAAAGCATGGTTATGTATTTAATATAAGTATTTGATTTTTCATCTGTTTTGTGATAATATGAATATATAAAGTTCAATTGAAAAATGAAGAATTGTACGTTCCTCATGCACTCGCAGGATCGTGATGAAATAGATAAGTGGCTGAAAGCAAACAACATAAATTAACATAAAAAATACGCCTAATTGGCAGAATGGAGATTATTATGAATAAGAAAATAGTACAGACCGCAGGAAAAGAACAACTCGGAGAATTTGCACCGATGTTTGCACATCTCAATGATGATGTGCTGTTCGGAGAGGTATGGAATGAAGAAGCGATAGATGTGAAAACAAAGTGTATCATAACAGTTGTATCGCTTATGGCTTCGGGAATTACCGATACATCATTAACATACCATTTGCAGAATGCGAAAGCCAACGGCGTTACAAAAGAAGAAATTGCGGCAATCATAACTCATGCAACGATGTATGTGGGCTGGCCAAAGGGCTGGGCAGTATTCCGACTTGCAAAAGAGGTGTGGAATGAAGAAGCTCCTGCAATGACTGAAAAAGAAAAGTATCAGAATACCATTTTCTTCCCTATTGGCGAACCCAATGACGCTTTCGCACAGTATTTTGTTGGACAGAGCTATTTAGCTCCCGTATCAACGGAGCAAGTACCAATTTTCAATGTCACGTTTGAGCCTGCCTGCCGCAACAATTGGCACATACATCGTGCAAAAAGCGGCGGCGGTCAGATGCTTATTTGCGTTGGCGGACGTGGTTATTATCAGGAATGGGGAAAGG
>DHYN01000015.1:1261-14174 GCA_002414125.1 Ruminococcus sp. UBA5129
TGCTGTTGAGATAAACGGCGAGGGAACAGGCAATGAATGGCTCGAAGCTGTTTCCGACAAGGACTACGGAAAATTAAAATGATTGGAGAAATAGTATGAAAAAAGCAGCATTAACAATACTTTCATTTTTCTGCATTTTTGCAATGTTCAGCTGTGGAAATTCTCAGACAGACAGTAATATTAATTCTGACAGTACAGTTACAGCAGAACCGACTGAATCAGAAGAAAAAAATGNNATGCAGAAAATTCTGATATAATTTTAACATCCGAATCCGCTGCAACACCTGAACATGAAGAGGAATCAGGCAATACAGATGATGAAGCTTTGGTCGTTTATTTTTCTGCAACAGGTACGACAAAAGGCGTTGCCGAACGCATTGCATCAGTGACAAACGCTGATTTGTATGAAATAATTCCTGCCGAGCCTTACAGCTCCGCTGACCTTGACTGGCACGACAGTAACAGTCGTACTTCAATTGAAATGAACGATTTAAATGTACGTCCTGAAATTGCAAGTGATACGATCTCGCTTGACAGCTATTCTACCATTTATATCGGCTATCCGATATGGTGGGGCGAAGCTCCAAGAATTATGAGTACATTCGTTGAAAGTTATGATTTCAGCGATATAACTGTTATTCCATTCTGTACATCCGGAAGCAGTGGTATCGGCAGAAGCGGCGATAATCTGAAAGACCTTGCAAACAGCGGAAACTGGCTTTCAGGCGACAGACTTGATGCTGATATTTCTGAAAGCGAAATTCAGGAATGGATTAATGGTATGAATTGAGTAATTGTTACTATCATAAGCACAAAGGAAAAATTAAGATGAATATTTTTGAAAGAGAACTTGCCGGAGAAACAATTTCTCCATCTGATCCGGACTTTCCATCGATTCTGGAAGTGATCCATCATGCCTTTGAACTGACATCAAAGCTGAATCGGCTGGATTATGGTGATGAAAAGGCAAAGGAAATTCTGCATGAACTATTCGGCAAAGCAGTAGATGACAGTACAACAGTGATTCCGCCGTTTTACACGGATTTCGGAAAAAATACTATCATTGGAAAAAACTGTATAATTCAGCAGTGCTGTACATTTTTTGACCGTGGCGGAATTACGATAGGAAACGGAGTTTTTATAGGTCCAAAGGTAAATCTTGTCACTCTGAATCACGATTTTAATCCGGCCAACAGAAGTGCGACTATTGCAAAACCAATTGTTATAAAAGACGGTGTATGGATCGGAATAAATGCAACTATTTTACAGGGAGTTACTGTAGGAGAAAATGCTGTAATTGCAGCAGGTGCAGTTGTTACCAAAGATGTTCCGCCGAATACCATTGTTGGTGGCAATTCAGCTAAAGTCATTAAAACGATAGATACGGTTTAACAGAAATCTTTAGAACTTGTGTTCATAGGATTTGTATGTGGATTTTCGAGTATAATTTTACCGAAAAGATGCGTGCAATAGCCCATGAACACAAGTTCTTATTGATTATCCGATAAATACTGTCGTATATGTTCGATGAATTTTGTAACAGCAAGGCTCTGAGGCTGATGACGTTTCCATGCAAGAACACTTGTAGCCGTTAATTCAGGAGAAAGCGGACGATAACAGATTTGTTCTGTACTCAAGTATGGCAGAGAACCTTCCAGTACTAATGCGTAAGTCAGTCCGCTTCGTACCATGATAGCAGCGTTGGTACTCATGTTGCTGGTAAACTGAATATGTAGTTTTTTAAAATAATCTCCGAACCAGCTTGCAAGTTCATTTTTTATAAGAGGACGTTTCACAAGACATACAGGAAGTTTGGAAAGTTCTTTTGGTGTAACAGATTCTTTTTCTGCCAGCGGATCGTCCGGTCGCATAAGAATCACCCATTTTTCTTTGATATTCATTCGGATAAATTCATATTTCTCAATATCCACCGGTTCCAGAAGCAAGCCAATATCAGTAAGACCTTTATCCAGACGTTCACGGATATGGTCTGCATTGGCGGTGTGAATATCGTAACGGACAAGCGGATAACGTTCTTGAAATGATTTGATCAGTTCTGCTACAATATGCACAGAAGCAAGTTCGCCACAGCCGATAAAGATTTCACCGTCCACCAGTTTTTCCTGCTCTGTCATTTCTTTTTCGGTTTTGTCCACCAACTGTAAAATTTCTTCTGCGCGTCTGCGGAGTAGGACTCCTTCGTTGGTAAGTGTGATTTTCCTTGAACCTCTGTCAAACAGCTTGATTCCCAGCTCTTCCTCCATTTGTGAAAGCTGTCGACTGAGCGTAGGCTGTGTGATATGCAGTGCATCTGCGGCTTTTGTGATGCTTTCTTCATTGACTACGGTAAGAAAATATCGTAATACTCGCAGTTCCATAAACACCGTTCCTTTCTTCTGATGTATATGACTATTATACCAGATTCATGCCTGAAAAGCAAGAGCCGTTTTTAATATGCTTTATTGATATATGTTTTTAGGCATTGGTTGTCATTAAATATAAGTATTTGATATATCGCTGTGATTCGTTTATAATGTACTTAGAAGATTAATTTCAAATAACAGGAGTGATTTTTATGAAAAAAATGCTGTCTATTTTTACAGTGGCAGTATTGGCACTCTGCATAAATGCGGAGTGCCATTTTTGTGTATACATACGAATTTATCAAAACGGATTGAGAAATAGGACAGCTTGTGTTAAAATATACTATATATAAATTTATAAAATCGGAGTTGAGATGAATGAAAGTATTGATGATAAATGGAAGTCCGCGTGTCAAGGGAAATACTTACATTGCCCTGCATGAAATGGAAAAAATCTTTTCAGAGAATGATGTGGACACTGAGATTGTGCAGGTTGGAAATAAGGATATTCGTGGTTGCATTGCCTGTGGTTCATGTGCTGAAAAAGGAAAATGTGTATTTGATGATATGGTCAATGAGATCGCACCTAAATTTGAGGAATGTAATGGTCTGGTGGTTGCAAGTCCTGTTTATTATGCGTCTGCTAATGCAACGTTGATTGCATTTCTTGACCGTTTGTTTTACAGCACACATTTTGATAAGACGATGAAAGTTGGAGCAAGTGTAGTTGCTGCAAGACGCGGCGGATTGTCCTCTACGTTTGATGAATTGAATAAATATTTTGCCATTACCGGAATGCCTGTTGCGTCAAGTCAGTATTGGAACAGCATTCACGGAAGAAAGCCTGGTGAGGCACAACAAGATGAAGAAGGTTTGCAGACTATGAGAACGCTTGCGCGCAATATGACTTTTTTGATGAAGAGTATCCAGCTTGGCAAGGAGAAGTTTGGTCTGCCGGAAAAAGAGGAGCATCTCTGGACGAATTTTATCAGATGAAATTTGTTGGGGAGATAGCAGCAACATGAATAGACCGCACATTATTTGTCATATGACGCTGTCGATTGACGGAAAAGTTACCGGTGATTTTTTATCCAAACCGGAGTGCAAATCGGCAACAGAAAGTTATTATCAAATCAACCGTGACTATCATGCGGACGCTTTTGCCTGTGGTCGGGTGACAATGGAGGAAAGTTTTACACATGGTTATCATCCTGATCTATCCGGCTTTGCGGACGTTGTAATACACCGTGAGGATTATATTGCTGATAAAGATTCCGGATTCTTTGCAGTTGCGTTTGACCGTCACGGCAGACTCGGATGGCAGACTGCAAAAATTACAGATGATGATCCCGGATATGATAATGCACATATTGTTGAGGTGCTGTGCGAAGATGCGTCGGACGCATATCTTGCATATTTGAAGAGCATCGGGGTTTCCTACATTTTTGCCGGAAAAGAGGAACTGAATCTGTCACTTGTACTGGATAAGCTTTATCAGTTATTTGGCATCAAAAAGTTACTTTTAGAAGGCGGCAGTATCATCAATGGAGCGTTTGAACGTGAAAATGTGATCGATGAATTGAGTCTTGTTGTTGCACCGATAATTGCAGGAGCAAATGCGAAACCCCTGTTTTATGAAAGTGAGATTCAGAATTATACATTGACTGAAACACAGCTGCTGCCTGATTCAGTGATTTGGCTGCATTATCTTAAAAATTGATTTGGAGGAATATAGAATGAAAATATTGGTTATTACAGGAAGCGCTCACAAGAATGGAACAACAGCACATTTAACAGAGCAGTTTATTAAGGGAGCGACAGAAGCAGGACATGAGGTATGTCAGTTCGATGCAGCATTTAAAAATGTTCATCCGTGTATTGCCTGTGAAAAATGTCATAATACGGATACCGGATGTGCATTCAAGGATGATATGGAGGAACTGAACCCGATTCTCTTAACGGCAGATGCTGTTGTATTCGTTACACCGATTTATTACTATGCAATGAATGCACAGATTCGCACCGTTATTGATCGCTTCTATGCAAATGATGCAGCATTGCACAAAAATAAGAAAACGGCGTTGATGCTGACGATGGCAGATGATAATATAGAAACCGCCAATGGTGCAGTTGCTTCTTTCAAGGGAATGGCGAATTTTCTGGAGTGGGAAATTGCCGGAACTGTGATAGGTGTGAACTGTGGTGATGTTGAGCTTTTGAAACAAACAGATTATATTGAAAAGGCTTATGAGCTTGGAAAGAATATTTAATTGCCTTGTGAGTTAATGAATGATTTTCGCAAAACATGTGAATTTCGGTAAGGGAAAACCTTATAAAATTTCATAAGTGCTACGGCTTTTCAAAAGGATGCATTTTTACGTTCTGAAAACAATGTATTATCGGCACTTTTTAAAAAGNNTCTATTGCTTGAATAGGGGAGTGATATTTGCCGTAAAAATAGGATGAAATACCGAAATTCAGGGGTTAGCATTTTCTTTGTGTACTGCTCCGCAGGAGTTGTTACGCTTGCTACAGAAATCCGGTCGGTGTTGTGGATCGTCGCACCGATAATTTTGTCCTCAATAGAAACAGAGGGCATACTCTTATCTGCCGGGCGGTCACCGACCACAATGTACTCTATCAGATCTACGCACATCTCTCTTGTCAGCTCAGGTGCATCTGCATNNTGTTTCAGACGGCGGATAAATTCTTCCACATCGTCCTTTGTCAAGGGATTTTTCCCCGACAAAGTGACTTGTGACGGAAAATAAATGACCGTCGATCTCATAGCTTGCTTCGCTTACGGGCTTATCTTTATATCGCTCGTTAAGTTCAGCAAAAGCTGCATCGTTTATTGTCAATTGTCTCCTTTCCGCCTACGATTATCTATCTCTACACGCGAAACACCGCCTTTTGTCTATTCGCAGTGCGCACGAACTTTTTGTTGCATTTAAGTTTTTCAGTTCGACATTTTGTCCGGGAAAATAAAAAAGCTGCGGAGCGGAGAACGCTTCACAGCTTGTGGGGGACATTCAGTTTACTTTGGAAATTATTTGTCACTTTGCAAAAACAGAATGTTTCTTCATGGTATTAGAGAATTGATTATTCGATTATTTCAATGGTGCTAATGATTTTTGACTTTTCATAAAACGTGATTTTGATAGGATAATAGTGTGGATAATGCGAATCACCAGTTATAGGATCAACAACCCAATCGCTATGATTAAGAGCATTATTATTGATGAGGTATTCCCACTGTTGTTCAGTGACATATAATTCAATGTAATTATTGTTATATGGAATCTTTATAGTTTTCGTTGAATTGGGATTGTTTATGGAATAATCTTTGGAAGCAATATAGTATTGATCGTTAATAGTTTCTTTTTTACCAATAAACAGGTCACTATAAAAATTAAATGATAAGAGAGTAACTATCAAAATGCTAATCAAATAATACATATACTCATATTTTATTATTTTTACCGATGATTTTAAACTATATATTATAAGAATAATCCCAGAAATAATACAAATTGAACACAATACAACATTACAGTAATAATACCAATCTCCATTGAAAGGCAAAAAACTAAACAGGAGAAAAATTGTTAAACTTAACGAGAATACAATTATTCTAAGATGTTTATTTACTTTTCTCATAATAATCTCCTAAAAATTAAAATCAAAGAAAAAGTTGATTACTGTCTTTCATACACATATTATACCACACCTCCATTGAAAAAGCAATAACCGTACTGAATAAAATACACACTTTCATAAAACTGCCTCCCAAACTGCACAATAACTGCGCCGTATCCAAGTAAAATGCTTGTAGAGCCGAGTGAGATAGAGAGAAGTCGCACAGCTCCAATTCGATTTACATCGGTAATCTCGCATTACATCACGCAAAAGGCTCTTGAACGTGTAGTACTTGATGATATTTAGCGTCAGATAAGCTCCTCGTGACATTCACATTTATTATAAGCTACTTGATAAGCCATAAAAAAACAAGAGAAATGCCCTTGCAGATTAAGCAAGGGCATATACCAAAACATTAAGCTTGATACTCAAAAGCTATTTTGTTTGATTGAAGGATAGATTACTACCCATAATTGCAGCTTACGAGAGGCGTATGATGCGGAACAATCTGCTGAATTTTGCGGAATTTGAGCGTGAGACTATTGCCGCGCGTGTGGCTGATGCGTTTCAGACAAGTTTTTCATTCTTTTCTATTAAGTCTGTCCGTCTCTATCGATTTCGACTATATTCATTTCCTTGAGCAAAGCTCTCTTCATGAGACATAGATCAAATACATCCAGTTTATTGTCCTCACAAAAATCAGCAGCTTTCCAATCAGCAAGTTTGACATCCGGTACAGCAAGTAACCATTTTTGAAACGTAACAACATCTGCAACATTAAATTCTTTGTCGTTATTTACATCACCCATAACTGTTTCAGAATTTTCAGCTTTTGTGAGAATTTTTGCATGACTCAAAATAATTTCTCCGCTGTACGCTGCGACTGCGATTCCGTCCAGATCGCCATAGCTGATGTCAAGTTGCTTTAATGCTGAATTAATATCTTCCGCCAGAAAAACGGCTTTCTCTCCGTTAAAATAGAATGGCTGGATCGGATGCCAGATCGATGGCGTGGAAGACCACCTTTGCAGTGCGATCACAGGCGGATAGCCTGTCCCACTTGTATAATTCAGCTCTATCGCATAATCATCTCCCAAATCACTCAGCAAGGTTTGATCGAGAGGAATGCAATCGGTCTTTTCAGATACAATTTCCAGCTTTTTCTGATAATCCGCACAAGGATATTTTGCGACATTGGAATATAGAATATTGTCCTTCGGAGTTTCTCCCTGCCGTTCAAACAATTCTGTCAACGTGACAAATTCATAGCCTTGTTCCACAAGCTGCGGCATAACAATTTTTAAGGCATCCACCGTCTGCTGATTTCCGGCAGCATCGTGCAGGAGGACGATCACACCGTCTTTTGCTCCGTTCATAATATAATCGGCACGTTCTTGTGCGGTGACATTTTCCATATAGTCCTGACAATCAATTCCACAGATAAACGGTAAATCTACGGCGTCATAAAGACCTTCACTGACATCAATGAACGGCGGTCGGAAAAATCTGGTCGGCTCACCAATGATTTCTGTTACCTTATCATCGACATAGGAGATCTCTGCTTTGATTTCCTCTTCTGACATTTTAGACATATTGCCGTGCGTTTTAGAATGGTTGTCAATTTCCATTCCCATGTCGTAAGCACGTTTGACAGACTGTGCACTTTCTTCATTGATATTATTACCAATCAGGAAAAAGGAGGCTTTGGCATTGTATTCCTCCAGAATGTCTAAAACATCGTTGGTCGTGGTGGTATTGGGACCATCATCAAAAGTCAAAGCGATCAGCTTTGTTTCTTTTGTTTCGGCAGAAACTTTTACAAACGGTACGCAGTTTATCAGCATCGCAGCCGCTAATGCCGATGATATTACAGAAGATATTATTTTATGCATAAACATCACCTCAAAAATCTCTTGATATGTTTTTATTATACACCATTTAGCCGGAAATGTAAAGGGGGTGAATTACGAGCTGTTCGACTACAATGACGACGGTCTGATCGACGCAATTGATGCATCGAAGATGCTCCGTGAAATTAAGGACAAACTGACCGCCCGATGACAACGCTCCTGTTTCTTCTGAGATGCAAACAGCTCGGTCTTTCAGTGACTGAGCTGGATTTGCTTACAATTGGTTTGATTAATGATATGCTCAACGAATGTGCCAATGATTACTGTGAATACGGGAATCAGGCTGATATGGATGCTTTCTGATTTTTATTCAGAAACAATTCCATCATCAGCGGTGTATGCTTCAAGAGAATTTTCTTTCACCTGAATGCAGGCATAACTAATTGCAGAATCATTTCCCGCAAAGAACTGTCTCTTTGCTTCCGGAGAAATTCTGAGCCAGTCTCCCGCATTCAACTCCACGGTTTCGCCATCAATTTCAGCTTTTCCATTACCTGCGAGAATCACATAGATCTCTTCGTTCTGCTTATGATAATGCACAAAAGGAACACACGCACCTGCAGGCAAATTATTAACACTAATTTCTGCACCTGTCAGAGCAAGTTTATCATGAAGCTCTGTTCTTGCGTCCTGCGTAACACTTACTTTACTGAATTTTCTCATAATAGTAACCTCCATTAAATAATTTGTAGTTGTAACCGTTTTTATTACAACAATATGATAACACGTATTTGTTGTAATGTCAATAGTTACATCTCGATTTTGTATATTTGCACAATTTCGTGGATATTTCATTGTAACTGTTGACATTACAACTAAAATGTGATACAATGTGATTATCATTACGAGGGAGGTTCTTAAATGCAGTTTTCATCAAGATTTACAATTGCTACGCACATTTTATTGTGTATTGAAACTTTTAAGGACGATTACAAGGTCACATCCAATCTTCTCGCAGGAAGCATAAATACAAATCCTGTCATTGTCAGAAATATATTAGGATTGTTGTCATCTGCGGGAATTGTTGAGATAAAAGCCGGAGTAGGAGGCGCTTCTTTGTCAAAATCGCCGAATGAAATAACCTTATTGGAGATTTTTAAAGCGGTTGAAAAGGAAGAATCACTTTTTCATTTTCATGAAAATCCTAATCCGCAGTGTCCTGTCGGAAGAACCGTTCATAGTGTAATGGATGGAAAACTTGATAATATACAATCTGCAATGGAAAATGAAATGGCGAAAATCACCTTGAAACAGTTAATTGAAGAAACAAAAGAACAAATATAGTATTACAAATTAGAAATGTATATTAAGCACTTGCTGTGGCAGGTGCTTTTTTCATGCCATCATGGAGGAGGTTAACCACATGGCATGACTAGGAATGCGTTGGAAACGTAAAAAATGAGCGATTTTTATATCGCTCATTTAGCTTCGTATACTGAAATTTTTATGCTTTCTGCCACCTCTTCAATGTTGGAAACAACTTTGTGCAGTGTTCTTTCATTTCATTGTTAGTCATTCCTGCCTGCGCGCCATATTGTGAACACATTTCAATATACTTTTCCATGCTTACTTTGTCGATAAACTCGCCATCGGTAAAACAATATTTACAGTAATCCTGACTGGTACTGCCGTCCTTATTTGTGCCTAATTGTTCATCTGATATAATAGGCATTCCGCAGCTTTGACATATTCTGTTTTTCATTTTTTATTACCTCCGTAAATTCTGATTCGTTTAAGTCCTATATATCATATTTTCTATTCTGCATCAGGCTGCTGTCCGTCATGTGCTGACCATTTGCATTCTGTTATGTCCATATGCGTAAATGTAGCCTTAAATGACGAATTTTCCGGGCTGCACGCATATAATCCAAAGCTAATTTCATTGACAGCTTCCCACATATGACATACTCGCATTTGAGAAAAATTGATCCCGTCCTCAGAACATTCAATGCAGAAATCATCTTCTCTGCGACTAAAGCGATACCACATTGATTTTATGGAAGCATCAATTACTGTTGTCGCCCAGTCTGAATAGCCGTGATTGGTCACAACGCTGCCTAAATGCTGAATTTTATCATTCTCATATTCAATAGAGCACTTTAACCAATTATCGCTGTCAAGATACATGACAACTCCGCACTGGTCAAAACGGTGTTTACTTTCAAATTCAGTTTTTACTATGAATGAAAAATACTTTTCCGAAGTTTTCATTTGTAATACAGGAGCATTATCATTTCTAAAATGATAGTACGTTCTTTGCCACAAATCTGTGTGCGGTTTCGTGACCATCTCTATCTTATCAGCCGTAATATTGTAATGCTCAGGCTCTCTTGTCCATTCTAATTTTTTAACATCAAACATTGTTTCCTCCAAAGTTTATGACTTTCAAATTAATTTATCAAGATCAGTTCGCCTTCAAACTGATCTGTTTTATACAGAAGAACGATATACCGTATTCCGTCCTCCTGAATCCAGTTCTTAAAACCGCACGGTTGAGGATTGTATATCGTCAGTCCCGTTTCTTCTTTCATCTCACGAATCACAGAGTCCAGCAGCGACTCGTCCGGTTCAACATGACCGCCGGGGAAAACCAGTCCGCCCATATACTTTTTATTCAATCCATGTTTCTCTTGAACAAGGACACGATTTTTATCGTATATCAAACACATATTTGTAAGCTCTATTTTTGACGATCTATCCATTCTTATAGCTCCTATTCATTATTGCATCTGCGTTATTGAAAACATAATTATTCCGAGTGCCCCTGTACCAACAAACGCAGATCCGAAGCCCAAATAGAACTTTGAGATTGAGAGAAATCTCTTTTCACAGCCAAATACTCTTGTTTTTGTTCCAGCAGGCAAAGCAAGAGAAACCATTTTATTCGGATCAGGATGAATATATACGTCTACCACATCACCGATAGCCGGAATATAAAATGGTGCACCTATACTTGATTGTTCGACCAGAGTTACCACTTCGCCGTCAAGTAAAGTTTCATATATACAAACAGGATTTTTCAACCGTCCTCCAACAAATCCTTTTACTTTCGCAGTCGTATGTAAGGTATATTTCTTATAAAATCCTTTGCAAAAAAAACACCCTTGCAATAAGAATAGTATCCCTATCGCCACCAGAAGCGATAGAAAACCATAGATTGTAAATAGCTCTCCTAAGCTATACTCGTTCATTACAGAAGTTCTCCTTTTTCTCTCAATAATAGATCTCTGCATACACATATTATACACCATTTCGCCCGAAATGTAAAGGAGGCGCTACCATGTTTTTTACACCGATACTCGAAAACAAAAACAACGACCGCATCGACCTCTCGAAAACTGCAAATCGCTTCATGTGAGATGTGCTTGGAACTTATCAAGTATATCACCCTTGATGCGTATATAGAGGGCAAACCCGGGAAGATCTACATCAACTACAAACTGCTCGATGAACCTCTGAAAGACAAAAAAGCCTGTTTAAAGGCGATTTTACGTTATTTATTACTTATACGAAAATGTGTTACCATTTTGCAAGGGGACTACCTTAAATTGCTATGTCCACTCGTCTTTGGAACAGAAAAAAGAGTATATGAAAAGGCTAAATATGAAATTTTGAAAAATAAAGCTTGAAATTTTAATAATTTTATGGTATAATCTAAAAGAATGCGAATTATTGATAAGGACGGTTTTATTATGTCGATATACCTTGACAATGCCGCTACCACTAAGCCCTGTGCAGAGGCGGTGGAGGCGATCACGGCTGCACTCACTGACAACTACGGAAATCCCTCCTCACTCCATAGGGCAGGTCTCGATGCTCAGCTTGTTGTTGATAAGGCGAGAAGGTCTATCGCCAAGGCTATCGGCTGCGACATTTCGGGCGTAGTGTTCACCTCGGGAGCTACGGAGAGCAATAATCTTGCGCTGAGAGGAGCTTCGGCTGTTTACGGCAAACGCAGGAAAAGAATAGTCGTTTCATCTGTCGAACACGCTTCGGTTGCGGAGACGATCTCCGACCTCGAGAAAAGCGGATTCGAGATCGTTAGAGTCTGCCCGAATGCGAACGGTGAGTTCCGCGCGGCTGACTTTATTGCGGCATGTGACGAAAATACGTGCCTTATAAGCATAATGGCGGTCAACAATGAGACAGGACACATCCTTCCCGTGCAGGAGACATTTTCAGCGGTGAAAAGGCTTTTCCCCGAGATCATCACTCATTGTGACTGTGTTCAGGCTTTCATGAAGCTGCCTGTTAAGGCAAAGATGCTCTGTGCCGATCTCATCTCGCTCAGTGGTCACAAGATCCATGCGGCTAAGGGCATAGGAGCGCTTTGCATATCCAAGGGAACGCGACTTATTCCGATAATCACGGGCGGCGCTCAAGAAAAGGGGATACGTTCGGGTACGGAAAGCGTTCCGCTTATAGCAGGCTTCGGAGCTGCTGCCGATAAGCTTTTGCCGTCTGTTTACGAAAGGTACGAGCGTGCCGCTGTGCTGAGAGCTTACCTGCTCGGCAGACTCGGTGAGATCGATGTGGTAATGGTGAATTCGCCCAAGGACGGTTCGCCGTATGTGATAAACATCTCGGTTGTCGGACGCCGTTCTGAGATAATGCTCCACTTCCTTGAGCAGAAAGGGATATATGTTTCAAGCGGCTCGGCGTGTTCAAAGGGTGCTCAGAGCGGTGTTTTAGTGGAATTCGGTCTCAGCCGTGAACGTGCAGACAGTGCACTGCGAGTGAGCATCACTGCCGATACGACCGAGGCAGAGCTTGATGCGTTTGTCGATGCACTTAAAGAGGGGTACTCTAAGGTGCGCGGCTGATGTCAATTGTTGCTTGCAGTTATGATGCGAGATCGCGACGTGAGCAATAATCGGCAAGTTCCGATAGTATTAGCTATAGAAAATTATACAGTGAGTTTTTATACATTATAATAGTATAAGAAAGGATTTTTTGTTATGAAGGAAATTATTTTAGTGAAATACGGCGAAATGGCGCTCA
>DHYN01000015.1:14246-14430 GCA_002414125.1 Ruminococcus sp. UBA5129
CAGTCAACGCTTTATATAACTCCCGATGATGACTCGATCGACCTTGAGGAAGCTGTTGCAAAGGTCGGAAAGATATTCGGTATAGCTGCTCTTTGCCGCGCATGTGTGTGCGAAAAGGATTTTGACGACATCTGCATGAAGAGCTACGATTACCTTGCCGACAGTCTCAGCGGAGCAAGGACGT
>DHYN01000015.1:14479-28464 GCA_002414125.1 Ruminococcus sp. UBA5129
AGGAAAGCTTCTTGAACGCTTCCCGCACCTTACTGTCGATGTGAAGAATCCCGATATTACAGTGACTGTCGAGATACGAGACACGAATGCATTCGTCCATGCCGAGAATATTAAGGGTGCAGGCGGACTTCCCGTCGGAAGCAGCGGAAAGGCAATGCTCCTGCTTTCGGGCGGGATAGACAGTCCCGTTGCAGGTTGGATGATGGCAAAGAGGGGAGTCCATATCGCTGCTATCCACTATGTCAGCCCTCCATATACTTCCGACCGTGCTCAGCTCAAGGTTGAGACTCTTTGTCAGAAGCTCACCGATTACTGCGGCGGTATCGCATTCTACTGCGTACCTTTTACCGAGCTTCAGGAGGCTATCAAGGACAACTGTCCCGAGGAGTTTTTTACGATCATCATGCGCAGACTTATGATGGAGATCGCTCAGCGCATCGCCGCAAAGGACGTNNGACATAGTGGATAGCAGCGATACAATGGCTGCTATCGGTTGCACGGATGCCGTGTGCCGCATCCCCGTACTCCGTCCGCTCGTAGGAATGGACAAGACCGAGATAATCGAGATCGCAAGAAGGATCGACACCTTCGAGACCTCGACTCTCCCTTACGAGGACTGCTGCACTGTTTTCACTCCGCGTCACCCAAAGGTGAGACCACAGCTCAGCGATATCGAAAAGGCTCAAAGCAGCTTCGATTTCGAGCCGCTTATCGCTAAGGCGGTAGAAGGAACAGAGCTAAAAACGTTCAGCTTCGACTGCTGCGATCAATGAAATTTAGTAATTTAAAGTAATGTGTATAAACAAATACACAGTTGGTTAATAATATTTTTGGTAAATATGTGCGAAAGTGTGGAGGCGATTCTGTGCAGTATAGTCATTTGTCTGAATATTCCAGTGACAACCTTGACAAAACGGTTACAAATGTTGTAAAATGTTTATTGGAAAAGGGTCTGACTATCGCTACGGCTGAAAGTTGTACGGGTGGACTTCTTTCCGAAAAGATCACGTCAGTGTCCGGCGCATCCGGTATCTTTGAGCTCGGAATATGTACTTATTCCGAAAACACAAAGAAAAGATTCCTCAATGTGTCGGATGACATATTAAACCAATTCGGCGTGGTGAGCAGCGAAACAGCGCTCGCTATGGTACAGGGACTGAAAAAATGCTCGGGTGCCGATATTTGTATATCGGTTACCGGAATAGCCGGTCCCGGCGGAGGCACTCATGAAAATCCCGTCGGCTCCGTGTACATCGGCTTCGATGTGTGCGGCAGACAGTTTACCGAGCATCCTCAGCTATGGAAGCTGGAGGATAAAAGCAGAGACAATATAAGGTGTACAGCCGCTTGCTTTGCTTTTCGGAAAATTGAAAAACTACTAATGGAGGCGGCTGCGAATAATGAGTGATGAAAAAAAGCAACTGTTGTCGTCGGACGGCAGCTCGGAAGAGGCTCTGAAAAGAGCTGAAAGAATCAAGGCAATTAAAAAATCAATACACGATGTGCATTCCAAGGCGGATAATGTTACAGCAGATGCCGGTGTGGAAAAGCAGCATTTCGGGGAACAGCCTGATGCCGCAGAAGTTTCCAAGGCGGAAAGCTGGGACAGCGATCTTGCCGATAGGATAGCACGGCGTGTAAATAAGGTCAAAACGGATAAGGCTTCCGCTAAGGTGAATACCGCCGAGAGCCTGCTCAATGAGCTCAACGGTATGATAGCGGCTAACGAGGCTGCAATGGCAGCTAATAATGGCGGCTTCAGCGAGTCCGATGAGATAGCTGCTGTGGAATCGGTCATCAGCTCCGAACAGGAGGATGATCCTGATGCGCAGGAGTACTCTTACGAGGATGAGCAGCAGATCGGCTTCGAGGTTGAAACAGAGGTTGAACAGGAACCCGTATATGATGAGCCTGTGCAGCGGTTTGAGCAGCTCCCCGATGAAACTCCGGTCAATACCGCTTCCGTAAAGAAGGCTGCGGCTGAGGAGGCTGTTCCGAAAAAGACCAAAAAAAAGAGGAAGAAAAAGTCATTCAAAGAGAGAATGCTCGGTCTGCTTCCACAGAAGGGTGACGGTTTGGTTGAAAGCATCCGAAAGGTCGTATTTCTCGGATCAGTTTTCGCCTTTCTCGTGTTCGGTACAATAATCGCCGAGTACTATATCGACATCTATACAACACAGAATGACTACGACAATATCATGAGCGACTACCGTCATGATATATTTATTCCGCCCGAGGCTCCCGTTGAAGCCTATGAGGGCGAGTATTACCAGCTCCTTACAAGTGCTAAGAAGCTACTTGCGATCAACGAGGACTGCGTCGGTGTTATCAATATCCCAGGAACTCCTGTGAGCTATCCGGTAGTTCAGTCGGATGAGCATGACAAGTACCTTAATCTCAGCTTTACGGGTGAGACCGCTAAGGCAGGCTCGATATTCCTTGATTACAGATGCAGCTTCGACAATATCGACGAAAAAGGACATCGTATCGAGGAGACCTCAGATAACCTCATAATCTACGGTCACAATATGGGATCGGGTATGATGTTCGGCTCGCTCAAAAATTACAGAAATAATGTCAACTACTACGGGCAGCACCCCGTTATAGAGCTCAACTCCAACTACAAGTGCTACAAGTATAAGATATTTGCATTCTTCATCATTGATGCCCAGGACAAGACGGATACGGCATTCGACTGTTGGAATACTATCAACTTCGGCAGTGAGGAGGAATTCTATGACTTCATCAACGAGGCGAAGAGAAGAACACTCCGCCTGAATGATGTGGATATGCAGTATGGTGACAAGCTGCTCACCCTGTCGACATGCAACAGTATCTTCGGCAACGGCGGCTCGGGCAGACTCATTATCATGGCGAGACTTGTAAGAGACGGCGAGGATCCGACAGAAGGCACAAAGACAAGTGTTGCGAATCCTAACATAAAATGGCCGACCTTGTACTATAATTATAAAAAGAACGAAAAGTATGATCCCGATGCCGAGTTCGTTCCCTACGGACCAAAATCGGCTGAGACTACTACAGTAGGTTTCGAGGAGTAAATCAGAGCAATGAACAAAACTGCAAAAATAATTACGGCTGNNCGTATCATGTGCCGCTGCTGTGGGACTGTGCGCATATGCCGTGACGCTCAACAGGTCGGGTGCAGTGCCGACATTCAGCAATATGGTCGAACCCGTCCCCGTTACACAGCCGGCTACGCTGCTTGCTGAAAACTGGGCTGACAATTACGACTATGCCGAATCACCGGACGGTCTTACCGAAAGAGCAAGAATATTCTTAAAGCAAAATCCCGATATTGCCGGTTGGATCTCGATCGACAATACCAAAATAGATTTCCCGTTCGTGCTGGATCCCGGAGCACTTCCCGAGGACACATGGTACGGTGAAAATGCATACGATCCAAATTCATATTACCTCGATCACGACCTCGATAAGAGCAGTCTGAGACAGGGTACGGTATTTATGGATTACCGCGATGTTTTCGGAGCATCTGAGGAAGCTCAGTCCGATAACATCATCCTGTACGGTCACAATATGGCGAACAACACTGCGTTCGGCTCACTGAGAAAATACCGTCAGGATTACAGTTTTTTTGATGAGAGTCCTTTTATCGACTTAAGCTCGAATTATAAGGATTATCAATATGTCATCTTCGGCTTCATCATCACAAGCGGAAACTGGTATTCGGATTTCCGTTACTGGGATATGGAGGAATTTGAGACCGAGGACGACTTCAACAATTTTGTTGAAAGGATCCGCAAGGGTTCGTTGGTGGATACGGGCGTCGATGTAAAATACGGCGACAAACTCGTAACATTATCGACCTGCTATGCGGCTGAGGACAACTCAAGATTTATCGTGTGCGGAAGAAGGCTGCGCGAGGGCGAGATACCCAATGATATAAGCTCGATCACACGCACTCCCGAATATCTTGAGAAAAAGAAACAGGAGGAAGCTTCAATAGCCGCTGCTGAAGCGGAGGAGGCTTCGAGAGAAGCTGCTTCCAAGTCTGCTGAGGATGCGTCACAAGATTCGACCCAAGCAGATGAGGAACAGGGGAATTAATAATGCGGCTCAAAAATGAGTCAGTAATTTTTCGGGAGGTCCAACAAATCTAAATCCCCATAAGACGACCTTGGGGAAATAAAACCGATCAGATTCGGCAAGATGGAGTAATTTATGAATATGCAAAAACCACTCAAGTGTGTTGTAGCTATGGTATCTGCTATACTTGCTTTATCGGCAACAACAGGTATGATAACTGCGGAGACTACACTCAGCGGCTCTGAGTCCGGTACTGCGGCTGTTTCGACAGAGGCATCAGGTTCGGATGAGGAAACAAAGAGCGAGAAACCGGAATGGTGGAAGGCTGAAATCACAGATTATGATTCGAGTTTATCATTGATCAGTTATGAATCTACACCCGACATAACTAAGACTGAAAATGACGAAGCGGATGAGGACAAAACAATTGCAGACGAACCTCTTGACAGCGTTGAGGAGACTATCTCTAATACAGTTCAGGAGTCCGTAGTTCCTACACCCGTAGAATCACAGACAACAGGTGGCACAGTTACAAATGTACCGACAGTCGAAAAGCCCGCAGCTCCCGCTGCAAAGTCAGGGCAGTTTGCTTTCACGACCTACGGTTGGGGTCACTGCGTGGGAATGCCTCAGAACGGCGCGAATTTCTATGCGACCTACGGCGGTTGGTCTTATCAGGACATACTTTATCACTACTATCCGGGAACCTACCTCATGAATACGGGAACGGCAGCTACCGAGACCGTAACAGTAAGCGGTGTTACCGGTGATGTCCTTACAATAATCTCAGGCGTTGTGTTTAACGAGATGGGCGGTCAGATGGCTGAAGAGGCGCTCAAGGCTCAGGCAGTCGCTGCTTACACCTACCTCAAGTATTACGGCAACGGCAGAGATATGATCTACAAACCAAATGCTCCCCAGAGAGTAAAGGATGCAGTTGCATCGGTTCTCGGTCAGGCACTTTACTACGACGGAAGCTTCGCATTGACGGTGTTCACCGCTTCTTCCGGCGGTGCGACGGCTAACTGCTATGATGTATTCAGCAACGATATTCCGTACCTTAGAAGTGTAACGAGTGATTACGATGCTGCTTACGATCCGCACTACGGCACTGTCACATACATGTCCTCTTCAGAAGTCAAGAGACGCGTTGAGGGCAGGTTCGGAGTCAGTCTTTCAGGCGATCCCTCAAACTGGTTCCAGCTCGTGATCGGAGACGGCGGCTTTGTTACGGATGTCGTCCTCGACGGTCAGAAAACTGTTCGCGGCTATGAGATAAAGAAGGCATTAGGTCTTAAATCCTCAAAGTTTGAGGTAAGCTTCGGTCAGTAACTCAAAGAAAGAACGAAAGAATAAGTCCAAGGTAATTCAGCAGAACGCTATCGCCTTGGACTTGTTTGGTTTTTTCAGGGATCAAATGGCATAAAATGGTGAATTTACGAAAAATTCCCCTTTTTTGGAGTTAAATGGTGACGAAAACCACTCGTTATTGATCGTTTTTTCAGTCGTAATGGTGAAAAATCCCTATGTACCGTTCTTTTTAGCAAAGATACAACGAAATCGAACACACGTTCGCAAACTTGAACAAATTTGGATGCGCAATCGCCTCGTCTGATGTGCAGTATGTACAAAATCGAAACCGATATATGGCATTAATTTTGGAAATACTGTGCATTGAAGTTCCTCTGGTTATGGTATATAATATTAATAGGGGTAAAAAGTGGTGACTAATGGTAGAAATTTCCACTTGGAGGTGAAAACGTCCTGAATTAGATCGAGAGCGAGGCGAGAAACGTGTCCGGTGCACTTTATGGTACATATTATCCAAGTATAGATGACAAGGGCAGATTAAGTTTCCCCAAAGAGCTTCGTGATATTCTTGGTCCGGAGTTTTATCTCTGTGCAGGCTACGAGGATCACTATATATCCGTCTATTCCCCTGAGGAATTTGACAATTACCAGCGCAAGCTCAGTTCTATCCCCGGCAGACTCGGAAGCGCTATCAGAAGAAAGCTGCTTTCGCTTACTGATAAACAGATCCCGGATAAGCAGGGTCGTATATCCATCAAGGATCCGCTTCGCAAGCATGCCCTTATTGAAAAGGACATCGTTGTTGTGGGCTCTGTGACACATGCCGAAATATGGGATAAGGCTACATGGGAGAAATCCGATGGCGAGCTTTCATTCGATCAGATCGCCGAGGCTCTTGCAGATACTATTATCTAAGGAGCGTTTCTATGGAATTCTTACATATCCCTGTTCTGTTGGAACAGTGTATAGAGGGTCTTGCTGTGAGACCTGACGGCGTCTATATCGACGGTACTGCCGGAGGAGGAGGTCACTCTTTCCATATTGCTTCCCGTCTCGGGGAGAAAGGTCGGCTGATCTCGTTTGACAGAGATCCTGATGCGGTCGAGGCTGCTTCAAAAAGATTGGCGCAGTTCCCGAATGCTATGGTAGTTCACAGCAACTATTCGCAGATGAGAGATGTTCTCGAAGGACTCGGAGTGGGAAAGGTCGACGGCGTGCTCATGGACTTGGGCGTATCGTCTTTCCAGCTTGATGAGGAGTCAAGAGGCTTCTCATACCACTCGGTAGATGCTCCTCTCGATATGAGAATGAGCAAGGAGGGTATGAGCGCCGCTGATGTTGTCAATACATTTTCATGCGAGCAGCTCGCTAAGATGATCTTCGAGTACGGAGAGGAGAAATTCGCAAGGAATATCGCCTCAAGGATCGTAGAGGAACGCGGGAAAGCTCCGATCATGACGACCGATCGCCTCGCTGATATTGTCAGAGAAAGCGTTCCCCAGAAGGCAAGACGTGATAAAAATCCGTGCAAAAAAACCTTTCAGGCTATCAGAATGGCTGTCAACGGCGAACTCGACCACCTTTCAAAGGGTCTCGATGAGGCGTTCTACAGCTTAAAGGACGGCGGAAGGCTTGCGGTTATCACTTTTCATTCGCTTGAGGACAGGCTCGTGAAGCAGCGCTTCGCAGGCTGGTGCAGAGGATGTACCTGTCCGCCCGATTTTCCCCAGTGCGTCTGCGGAAATAAACCGCAGGGCAGACTTATAAACAGAAAGCCGATAGTGGCAGAACAAGAGGAACTTGAAAGAAACAACAGAAGCAGAAGTGCAAAGCTCAGAATAATAGAAAGGAGTGCGGGAGCAGATGCCTGACAGAGACTCGGTTTTTTACTACAAAAACGGAACATACAACAGAGCCGAGCCCAATCGTGCTCACGGATATGATGACGACGAAGCGCGCCGTCAGAAACAGCCGGAACAGGAGCCTGACCGCAGCAATATTATGCACAGAACAACAGAAGCAAAAAGCGGTTCTGTATTCACTATTATTTTGGTATCACTTGTGGCAGCAGCACTGCTCGGAACGGTAATTTACGTTCTCGACAGGCGAAATACCGTCTATAATAATGTGTCGGCAAAGCAGAATGAGCTGACTCTTATGGAGGCGGAAAATGTCAGATTACAATCTGAGCTTGAAAGCAGGATCACTGCAAGGAACGTCGAAGATTATGCAGAAAATGTGCTTGGTATGAAGAAGATAGATTCATCTCAGATCAACTACATAGAAATTCAGACTAACGACGTCGTGAATATTCCCGAGGGCGAAGCTACGGTTTTGACCAAGATCAAAAACTTTTTTGATACATGCGTGGAATATTTCAGAGGGTAGTACCAATATATTATAAAGTGAACGGACTATCCCGCAATTGAATTTAAAGCTAACGGCGCAGAACATATATAAGCCGTGGTAATATTGTAGAACAACGGAGATACAACGAGTGTACGGAAATACTGAATTTATCTGTCCCGATATTGGGGAGAAAGCATCGGGACGGATAAATTCACACAACCTTCGTGGTATCGCAGAAAGAGCATTAACGGAAAATGCTCACAGGCGGGGTTTNNAGTTATTTTAACGACCCGCCTTTATCTATTTATATGGGACATCTCCGACACCGTCGGTAACACATACACAAATAATGCTATAACTCATGAACAGAAAGGAAATTGCCGTGGCTAATACTCAACCGTCTAAGATGTTAAGATTCAGGAGCCGCATATTCATGACAGCTGTATTCAGTCTGTTGTTCGGACTGATAATATATCAGTTCTTCCATGTTTCGGTGCTTGAGAACAAAAAATATCAGGAAATGGCTAACGATATGCATTTCGGCTCGATCGAGATCCGTGCCCACCGCGGCTCGATATACGATTCCGCCGGAACACCGCTCGCAAAGAGCGCTTCCGTATACAAGGTCATTCTCGATCCGAAACGCTTCAATGAGGATATGAAGGATCTCCAGAAGCGCATCGACGAACGCAATAAGGAGAAGGCCAAAGGTACTTATGTTCCAAAGTTTGACAAGAAGACAGGTGAGGAGCTGGATCCGCTTCCCGCTTCCGCGGAGACGTTCCGTCTTGAAGCCGTTACGACTCTCGCGCTCAAGCTCGGCATCACCGAGGAGAAGATCACCAAGGCTATGGAGGCTGACAATCGCTACAGAGTGCTTAAGGAGCAGGTCGAGAAGCCTGTTGCGGATGAGGTGCTCAGTCTCTTCAACAAGTATGGTCTCGTTTCACTCGCTGTTGAGGAGGACACTAAGCGATACTATCCGCAGGATGACCTTGCGGCTACCGTTATCGGCTTCACCTCGTCGGACGGCAACGGCGCTTACGGACTCGAGTCCTCATACAACAAGTATCTTTCGGGTACCAACGGAAAGACCATTTCCGCAAAGGATTCCCACGGAAACGAGCTTCCCTATAAGTATTCCAAGACATATCCCGCCAAGAACGGCTGCGATGTGTATCTTACAATGGATATGACTATCCAGTATTACCTCGAAAAGCATCTTGAGGAAATGGTAACAAAGTTCAGCGTAAAGAACAGAGGCTGTGCTATCCTCATGAACTGCAAGACGGGCTATATCTACGCAATGGCTACATATCCGAGCTTCAACCTCAACGACCCCTTAGAGATTGCCGACCCGATCGTTGCCGCCGAGGTTGCTCAGCTCACGGGCGACGAGGCTAAGAAGGCTAAGTCTGCCGCACGCGAGGCTCAGTGGAAGAATAAGTGTATCGGTGAGATCTACGAGCCCGGTTCGGTATTCAAGGTATTCACAAGCTCGGCTGCCATAGAAGAAGGTCTTATCGACCTCGAAAACGATTCTTTTTTCTGCACGGGTTCAAGGCCAATTCCGGGTGCTCCGAAGCCGATCAGTTGCCACAAGACTACAGGTCATGGTTCGCAGGATTTCTATATCGCACTCACTAATTCGTGCAACCCGGCTTTCATGGAGATCGGTGACAGACTCGGCGTTGACAAGTTCATGTACTATTTTGAGTCGTTCGGACTCACCGAAAAGACAGGTATAGATCTCCCCGGCGAGGCTAAGGGAATCACCTTCACAAAGGACACTATGAAGTATATCGACCTTATGACCAGCTCGTTCGGTCAGGGTAATACTCTCACTCCTATCCAGATGATAACCGGATGCGCTGCTGTTGTAAACGGCGGATACCTCCTCCAGCCTTATGTGGTTGACAGGGTGGTAGATGAGGACGGAAACGTTGTGCTCAAGAACGAGCGTACTGTACGCCGTCAGGTCATTTCGGAGGACACTTCAAAGAAAATGTGCGATGCTCTCGAAAAGGTAGTTTCGGGCAACGGCAAGGGCAACGTTTCAATCAAGGGCTTTCAGATCGGAGGAAAGTCAGGTACGGCTCAGCGACTTTCGCTCACAGGTCCCGACCACGATGAATATGCGGCTTCGTATGTCTGCTTCACTCCTGCGGACGATCCCGAGCTTGTGCTCTTAGTCATGGCTGATATGCCGACTACGGAGAACGACAACTACTACGGAAGCAAAGTCGCTGTACCAACGGCACGAGAGATATTCACGGATGTTCTGCCTTACCTCGGCTATTGTCCCGAGTACAGCGCTGACGAGCTGCCTTACCTCGACGTCAAGGTACCGTCTTTTGATGGCAGTGTCGCCGATGCTAAGGCAACTCTTGAGGGACTCGGTATTGAATGTAAGGTAATGGGCGAGGGTACTACAGTCTGCGGTCAGTCTCCGCAGGCAGGTACGGCAATATCCTATGACGGAACGGTATACCTCTACACCGAGGATGCTTCCGACACCGAATATGCACGTGTTCCAAACCTCATAGGCGTTTCGGCAAAGGCAGCAAATGAGTCTATCGCTTACCGTCACCTCAATTACGTCTCAACGGGAGCATCCGCTTCACGAGACGGCGCGGTCGTAGTGAGCCAGTCGATCGAGCCTGATTCCGAAGTTCCTTACGGTACGGTAGTGGAGCTTGTATTCGAGGTCAACGAGTTATCCGATTGATACACGGAGGAAAAATGAGATTATATGATATTATCGAGGGCAATGCAATGACTGCTCTCAGCGATACTGAAATAACAGGCATCACCGACAATACAAAAAAAGTGACGGAGGGATGCATCTTCGTCTGCGTAAAGGGCGGCAGCTTTGACGGTCACGATGCCGCTGCCGAAATGCTCGGAAAGGGTGCGGCATGTGTTGTATGCGAGCGCGATATCGGGCTTGGTGACAGACAGATCATCACCGATAACTCGCGCAGACTCTACGGACAGATGTGTGCGGCATGGTTTGGTCATCCCGAGAGGAAGATGACGCTAATTGGTGTTACGGGCACTAACGGCAAGACTACCGTCTCAAGTGTGATAAAGAAGGTCCTTACCGCGAACGGCTGCAAGGTCGGACTTGTCGGCACTATACAGAACGAGATCGGCGATGAACCGATCCATACGGGAAATACGACTCCGATGCACTTTGAGTTCATGGAACTGCTCGACCGTATGTGCAAAGCAGGCTGCACTCATGTTGTCATGGAGGTATCCTCATTCGGTCTTGTTCAGCACCGCATAGGTCCATCGCATTTTGCAGCGGCTGTATTTACGAATCTCACTCAGGATCACCTTGACTATCACAAGACGATGGAGGAATACTACAAGGCAAAGCGAATGCTCTTTGATATGTGCGACATTGCCGTTATTAATACGGACGACGATTACGGAAAGCGACTCCTCGGAGAGATCGGATGCGAGAAATATTCCTACGGTATGAACGTGGAAGCTGATTTCCGCGCGGAGAACATCCGCATGACATCTACGGGAACTTCATTTACGCTCAGCGCAGAGGGGACTCCTCTCGGCATAAACACAAGAATGACAGGCGGCTTCAATGTGGCAAATCTCACTGCCGTAACGGCTGTTTGCCTTAAACTCGGCTTTACGGCAGAGCAGATACTCCCGACTGTCAACGAGTGCGCAGGCGTAAAGGGCAGATGCGAGGTCATCCCTACAGGACGCGACTTTACGGTCATATGCGACTACGCTCACACTCCCGATGCGGTCGAGAATATCCTGCGGAGCGTCAAGGAATATACAGATGGCAGGCTGATATGCCTTTTCGGATGCGGAGGAAACCGCGATGCCGCAAAACGTCCGAAAATGGCTGCCGCGGCTGCGAAATATGCCGATATGCTCATCGTCACCTCGGACAATCCGCGTGACGAGCAGCCCGAGGCTATCATCGACCAGATCATGACAGGGCTTGTCGGTTCGGAGGTCCCGTGTGACCGTGTGAACGACCGCCGCGAGGCTATATACCATGCACTCAGAATTGCCCGTAAGGGGGACATAATTGTCCTTGCGGGAAAGGGTCATGAGGACTACCAGATACTTGCGCACGGTGAGCATATCCACTTCGATGAGAGAGAAGTCGTTGCGGAGGGCTTAAAGCTGTTGTAATGGTTCGGGATACCTGTCCCGATACTTTGAGTACAAAAAATATAATTATTAGGAGCGAAAGCGTATGCCGTTTTGGATAAACACAGTCGTATCAATTTTATCATTTGCGATCGCAGCAATATCGGGAATCGCCCTTGTGCCATTCCTTCATAAGCTGAAATTCGGTCAGCCGATCAAGGTCAAGGACGGACCAAAGTGGCATGCAAAGAAACAGGGAACTCCCACAATGGGCGGATTCATGTTTATAATTGCGTCTGTTATCTCGGCGTTCTGCGGATACTGCCTGTACCGTTGGAAGTGCGGTATCGACATGACCGACATAACCAACAGCGACTCATTCATGCGATTCATCAGTGTGATGATCTTCTCGCTTTGCTTCGCGCTTATCGGCTTTATAGACGACTACCTCAAGGTAGTCCGCAAGGACAATGACGGTCTCACGGCATGGCAGAAGATATTCATGCAGCTCGTGTTCTCGGCAGGCTTCCTGTTTGCTATGTACTGCTTCGGCGATGATTCAACGGTATTCGATTTTGCGTTCTTCTCGTTTGATGCGAAGTTCTTCTATTACATCATAATGACAGTCGTGATAATTTATCTCACAAACGCTGTGAACCTTACTGATGGCGTGGACGGTCTCTGCGGTTCGGTCACATTTGCAGTAATGCTCATATTCACGGTTTCGGCGGCTATTCTCGATATGAACGAGATCTCGATTTTCACAATGGCTCTCTCCGGCGGATGCCTCGGATTCCTTATATGGAATCTCAATCCTGCAAAGTGCTTCATGGGCGATACCGGTTCGATGTTCCTCGGAGCAGCAGTTACGGGAGTCGGCATCGTTTTCCACAAGCATCTCCTGCTCCTGCTCGCAGCGCTCGTTTACATCGTCGAGGCTATTTCGGTAGTCATTCAGGTGCTCTACTTCAAGCACACAAAGAAAAAGACGGGCGAAGGAAAGCGTATCTTCAAGATGACTCCTATACATCACCACTTTGAGCTTTCGGGCTTCAGCGAGTACAGGATCGTTGTAACATTCTCGCTGACAGGCATTATTTTCGGCATATTGGGAATACTTACCTTGTTCAGATAAATTTGACCAAATTGATCGGAGGATAAAATGGCGGCTAAAAAGAAAAAGAAAAGAAGCGGCACCGGTCTCGTGCAGGTCATCCTCGGAGACCGCAGAAACGGCGATATAAGCCTTTCGTTCTTTGCATATGTTATGATACTTCTTGTTGTCGGACTCGTAATGATGTCTTCTGCGAGTTATGCATGGGCATACAGCGAGAAGAACGGTGACGGACTTTACTACGCGCGAAATCAGCTCATCAATGCAGGAATAGGCTTTGCTGCGATGCTGGTCTTTATGAAGATAGACTACCATAATTTCAAGCTTATCAGACTGCCTTTCCTTAAAAAATTCAACATTGCATCACTGATGTACCTTGCAGGAGCAGTGCTGCTTTTGCTGACGCTTGCTATCGGTAATGATGAGGGCGGTAATATGGGAGCAAAGCGTTGGCTCGACATCGGACCTATCGGATTCCAGCCGTCAGAGCTTGCGAAATTCACGCTCATCATCTTCTTTGCCTACAGCATGGAGAAGGATGCCGCCAAGATGGACAGATTCGGCACAGGCATCATAAAGTACGGATTGTTCCTTGCACTTTACGCAGGTCTTATCATCCTCGAACCGCATCTTTCGGGTACTATACTCGTCTGCGTTATCGCTGCGGCGCTTATTATCTGCGGCGGTGCGAACAAGAAATACCTCATACCGCTCGCTGTTGCAGGTGTGACTCTTTTCTACGCCTATATCAAATGGCAGATGGGTATTGAGGGAAGCTATATCGCAAAGCGTATCAAATCCTTTCAGGATCCGTTTGCGGATGTCCTCAATGATACATGGCAGACGGCAAACTCTCTCATCGCTATCGGTTCGGGAGGAGTTTTCGGTCTCGGACTGGGTAACTCGCGACAAAAGTATCTCTATCTCCCCGAAACGAAAAACGACTTCGTTTTCCCGATCGTGTGCGAGGAGCTTGGCTTTGTGGGAGCGGTCGCTATAATACTTGTATTCC
>DHYN01000015.1:28475-33988 GCA_002414125.1 Ruminococcus sp. UBA5129
GGATCCTGAAAGGATTTGATACCTTATCGCAGTCGGCATCACGACTCAGGTCGGTATCCAGACAATACTAAATCTCGCCGTTGTCAGCAACGCTATCCCGAATACGGGAATCAGCCTGCCATTCTTCAGCTACGGCGGTACGGCGCTCATAATGCAGCTCGCGGAGATGGGTATTATGCTCAATATATCGCAGCAGCGGTATTATCCGGATGCGGACAGTAAAAAGGAAAATAGAAAGTCCAAAATGAAAAAAGCGCAGATCAATCCCGAGCCGAAGGAAGCGTGAGAGGTGAGTCGATGAAAGTATTAATGGCATGCGGCGGTACAGGCGGTCACATCAATCCCGCGCTCGCTATCGCAGATATAATAAAGTCAAAGTATCCTGATGCAGAATTTCTCTTTGCCGGAACTCCGAACAGTATGGAGGCAAAGCTCGTTCCGCAGGCAGGATATAAGCTTGAGACTATCAAGGTCGCAGGCTTTCAGAGGAGCTTTGCGCCAAAGGACATCGTAAGAAATGTCAAGGCGGTAAGCTATCTTGCCGCATCCGGCAGGAGAGCCAAGCAGATCGTGAGGAGCTTTGCTCCCGATATAGCGATCGGTACAGGAGGATATGCCTCGGGCCCCGTTATCAGAATGGCTGCGAAAATGGGAGTTCCGTCGGCTATCCATGAGCAGAACGCTTTTCCGGGCGTTACTAACAAGCTTCTTTCAAAGGAAGTTAATGCGGTAATGCTGACCTTCAAGGATGCTATGACCTACTTCGACAAAGACAGCTCGGAATACGTTGTAACGGGACTTCCGGTCCGCGGAAGCATCAACGGGATAAGCCGTACGGAGGCAAGGCGCAGACTTGGATTTGACGATGCGTTTACAGTACTTTCGTTTGGAGGAAGTCTCGGTGCAGGCTGCATCAACGAGACGATGACTGAGGCTATCAAGTGCGATGTTGGCGAGGGATTGCCGATAAATCACATCCACGGCTACGGCGGTATGGGCAAAGACACGTTTCCGCAGGCTATGGAGGCGGCAGGCATCCCGCTCAAGAGCAACAGGCTGCGAATTACGGAGTATATCACCGATATGGACGTCTGTCTTGCGGCGGCAGACCTTGTTATCTGCCGTTCGGGAGCGTCAACGCTCGCGGAACTCGAGGCTGCGGGAAAGGCATCGCTTCTCATTCCGTCACCTATCGTGACCGGCAATCACCAGTACCACAACGCGATGGTTCTCGGCAGAGCCGATGCGGCTGTCGTAATGGAGCAGAAGGATGTCACGAGCGAAAAGGTCATCGAGACGATACGCTCGCTCAGCAGGGATCCTGACAGGATCACGCTGATGTCGCACAATGCGAAGAATCTTCACCTTACGGATACAAATCAGAGGATACTTTCGGTTATCGAGAAGCTTTTGAAAAAGTAACACACCGACCGCTCACTGCATAATATACAAAAAACAGTGAGGTGGTTCGATGCAGAAATTCACGGTGAAGGGCGGCAGACGTCTGCGCGGCGAGCTTTCCCTTCAAGGGAGCAAAAACAGTGCGCTCCCGATAATGGCAGCGGCAGTACTGTGCGGCGGAGAGGTCGTGCTCAGGAACTGTCCTGCATTGACGGACATATATGCGGCGTCAAGAATACTTAACCACATAGGCTGCAAATGCGCCTTTTCGGGTAATACTGCGGTAATTAATGGATGTGAGCCGACTGTAACGGCGATCCCCGAGAATCTGATGCACGAGATGCGCTCGTCAATAATTTTCCTCGGCGCAATACTAGGTCGGACGGGTGAATGTACAGTCTGCCTTCCGGGCGGATGCGAGCTTGGTCCGAGACCTATTGATATGCACCTTGCGGGAATGCGCAGAATGGGTGCGGAGATCTCGGATATATCGGGAAAAATAATCTGCAAAGCGCACGGACGGCTTCACGGTGCGAGAATATCTCTGCCGTTCCCGTCGGTAGGCGCTACGGAAAACCTCATCCTCTGCGCGGTTCTTGCCGAGGGTGAGACAGTGATAAACAATGCGGCGCGCGAGCCGGAGATCGTTGATCTCTGCGGATTCCTACGCGCGTGCGGAGCGGATATAAGCGGAGACGGATGCGGATCAATAGTCATCCGCGGTGTTGAGGAGCTTCACGGATGTGAGTACAGAGTGATGCCGGACAGGATCGCAGGCGCGACTTACCTTGCGATGACTGCTGCCGCAGGAGGTGAGATCATCCTCACTAATGCCTGTACATCCGACATAGAACCGTTTCTCTCGGTGCTCGAGCAGACAGGATGCAGCGTGATATCCGCAGAAGACCGAATATATCTGAGGAGCGGTTCGCGGCTAAAGGCTCTTCCTGACAGAGTCAGGACGATGCCGTATCCGGGATTCCCGACGGATGCTCAGGCACTGCTTATGGCAGCTCTGACGTGTGCCGAGGGAACGAGTGTTTTCGAGGAAAATATCTTCGACTGCCGTTATCGTCATGCCGATGCTCTCGTAAAAATGGGCGCGGATATACAGGTTATGGGAAAGATCGCTGTTGTAAAGGGCGTCAGCAGGCTTCACGGCGCTTCGGTGGAGGCTACCGATCTGCGCGGAGGAGNNCGGATCTGCGCGGAGGAGCTGCAATGGTGTGTGCTGCTCTTGCGGCAGACGGATGCTCGGAGATCTGCGGCATTTCCCACATAGACAGAGGCTACGAACGCCTTGAGGAAGCGGTCAGCTTGCTCGGCGGTGAAATAAAAAGATGCTCATAGGGAGTTATTGCACCCTCCAATTAACTCTTGAATATTAGTGCGCAGAGCCTTTGTCGGGAGACAAGGAATATGTGCATATTTGGAGGGTTTATGCCGCAGTATTTCGGCAAAAGGGCAAGCAATAGGTTCGTGAGTTGATTGGGAGAGCAATAATATGAAAGATGTTAAAAAGACACAGGTTGAAAGGGATAACAGCAAAAAGAGACTCAGGCGGCGAAAACGCAAGATGAGCCTGTATACATTTATTGTAGTATCGCTCGTTCTTATCGCGGGCGCTTCGGCGAGCTATACGTTCCTGTTTAACATTAACGAGATCAGGGTCAGCGGCGAATCCGACCGCTATACAGCCGAGCAGATAGTAGCTGCATCAGGTATACAGAAGGGCGATAATCTGCTCAGACTCAACGTCAAAAAGAGTGAGCAGAAGATACTCGAGGAGCTTATTTATGTCGAAACGGCGCTCGTTGACCGTGATTTTCCGTCATCGCTTGAAATAAAGGTGACTAAGTGTGTGCCGTCCTTCAATGTGCAGACCGAGGGGGGATTCCTTCTTGTGAGCACATACGGGAAAATACTTGCGGATAACAGCTTTCCGACAGAGGGACTTCCGCTATTCTACGGCTACGACCCGAAAGAACCAGTCCCGGGCAAGCCGCTCGAATCCGAAGACGAGCAGAAGTCCGAGGCGTTCAAGGAGCTTATCGAACGCGTAGGTGCAACAGGTACGGAGCTTGTCACGAGCATCGACATGACCGATAAACACGATATTTTAGTCAATTATACAAACGGGATAGTGTTCAAAATGGGCAACTGGACGGATATTCCATACAAGCTCGACATGGCAGAGCATGTCATGAACGAGGAGGGAGTAAGCGGTAAAAGCGGCTATATCACAATGATCGGCAAGAATCAGTGCAGCTTCAGAACGAGTGATTCACCGTCAGGAGGCGGTATCGGCACGGGAGAAGTGTACTCTCCCGTGAAGCAGCCTGCGACCGATTCAAACGGAATGCCTCTCGCAACTGCTCAGGTCATTATGACAACTGCTCCGACAGAACAAAGCGGCAGCGAAACTCAGACCCAAGCTGTTCAGGGCGGAAGCTACGGTTCGGCACAGGGTGAGATTAACGATGAACATCAGGAGATGTTTGATCGGTTCAATCAGCAGCAAAAACCGACAACAGCTTCGGCAAACTGATTTTTGTACAAAAGTACATAAAAAAAAATAATAAGTTTGTGAAAATAGCAGAAAATAAAAAATATTTTTCTGAGACTTGCAAAACGTTAAAAGCTATGGTAAAATAGTAAGTGTATTTGTAGCAAGTAAGAAAAAATTTATATAAAAATTAAGGATACAAACAGGAGGAGTTTAAATGTCAGATTTTAATTACGAAGAAGCACTTGAGCCCGATGTTAACATTAAGGTCATCGGTGTCGGCGGCGGCGGCGGAAACGCTGTGAACTGCATGGTAGAGTCAGGTGTGAATAACATTGAATATATCGCGGTGAACACAGACGCAAAGGCTCTCAATAAGTCCAAGGCAACCACAAGGATTCCTATCGGCGCTAAGCTCACAAAAGGAAGGGGCGCAGGCAATAAGCCCGAGGTAGGTCAGCGTTCCGCAGAGGAGAACCGTGATGAGATCGAGACACATCTTAAGGGCGCTGACATGATCTTCATTACTGCAGGTATGGGCGGCGGTACAGGTACAGGTGCTGCTCCTGTTGTTGCTAAGATCGCTCAGGAAATGGGAATCCTCACTGTTGCTGTAGTTACAAAGCCGTTCCTCTTTGAGAGAGAGCAGAAAATGGCTCAGGCTGAAAAAGGTATCGCAGAGCTTAAGAAGTACGTTGACTCCCTTATCGTTATTCCGAATGAGAGACTTCTTGTAGGTCTTGACAAGCCCCTTACAATGATGCAGTCCTTCGCACTTTCGGATGACGTTCTCAAGACAGGTGTTAAGAGCATTTCCGACCTCATCGTTGAGGAAGGCTACATAAACCTCGACTTCGCTGACGTTTCCACGATCATGAAGGGCGCAGGCTACGCACACATGGCTATCGGTCACGGTTCGGGCAAGGATAAGGCTAAGGAAGCTGCAAATGCAGTTATTTCCAGTCCGCTCCTCGAGACTTCCATCTCCGGCGCAAAGAGACTCCTTATCAATATTGCTATGTCTGAGGACATCCTTTCATCCGATGTTGATGCAGCTACAAAGATGATAACAGATACAGCCGCTGACGGTGTTGAGTTCATCTTCGGTACAGCATTTAAGGAGGATATGAATGATGAGATGACTATCACTGTAATCGCAGCAGGCTTCGATGACAATGAAGATCCTTCGCTTGGCGCACTTGCTTCGCCCGAAGATGATGTTATCTCGATCGAGAATCCGCTTCTCAGCGACCTTGATCTCGGCGGAGCTCCTGCTCCTGCAAGACCGACATCCTCCAATCAGGATGACGATCTTGAGGCTATATTCAAGATGCTCGGCAACTGATTATGCTTTTAAAGAGACCTCGTTTGCGGGGTCTCTTGTTGTTTAGTGCGGATTTGACGGCGAAGAAATGTCGAAAATGTTCGACATCCTATGCGAAATGACGATAAAAAACGGTGTTTATGGTAAAATGCACTAAAATGGGATCGAAAATTCTACACATCAATAGTTGAAATATTAATTTCAATGTGGTATAATAGATTAAAGGCTTAATTTATTCCCTTGAATTTTACTTTTACCGCAGCGAAGCTGCCAAGAATGGAG
>DHYN01000015.1:34024-42449 GCA_002414125.1 Ruminococcus sp. UBA5129
TAAGCTCAGCCTGATTTGCAGCAGTACCTCGATGAGCTCAACTCAAAGATCATCTCTCTCGAGGAAGAACTCTCAAATGCAAAGGACTCAGGTCCGGCAGACCCTGCCGAGCTCGCAAAATACAGATCACAGGTGGATAGCCTTCAGGAAAAGCTTAACGCTTCAAATAACGCTTTGAGAGCCGCTAAGAAGGAAAATGAAGAGCTCAAAAAGAAGTGCGATGCTGATGCTAAGCTTATCGAACAGCTTAAGGCAGGCGGCGCTAAGCCCGGTGCTCCAAATGCTCCCGCTGCAAATCAGGCTGAGCTTAATGCTGCTAAGGCAGAGGTTGAACAGCTCAAGAAGCTCCTTGCTGAACATCAGCAGAAGCTCGCTGAAGCTCAGAAGGCTATTGCTGCCGGTAAGAATACACCTGCTGCTTCCGGCGTTCCTGCTGTTGATACATCTGCTAAGGATGCTGAGATCGCTAAGCTCACCGGTGAACTCGATGCTAAGACTAAGGAGCTTGCTGCTAAGACTGCTGAATTCGCTGATAAGGATGCTAAGTTCACTCAGCTTAATAAGGAGCTCGAAAATAAGAATTCCGAGATCCTTAAACTCAATTCCGAGATCTCTGACCTAAAGGCAGGCGCCGAATCTGCCGGTCTTATCCCGTCCTCACTTGATATGGGTGCTCTCTTTACAGAAGCTCAGAAAACCGCTAACAAGATCACTATCGAAGCTCGTCACGCTGCCGATAAGGTTACTAAGGAAGCTAACGAGGAAGCTGAGCGTATCGTTAACAACGCTAACGCTGAGGCAGCTAAGACTATCGAAAGTGCTAATACGACCGCTGCTGCATGTATCAAGGAAGCTAACGATCAGGCTAAGGCTACAGTATCCGATGCTAATCTCCGCGCAGAAAAGGTCAACCAGATGTCCGCAACCGTACGCGAGACATTACTTAACGAGATCAATGGCGTAAGCACAAAGTTCAACGACATCACTGCTATGCTTACACGTCTCAATACACAGACTACAGACCGCATGAACGAGGCTCAAGCTGTATTCACAGAGGCTCGTAAGGCTGTTGACAAGGACAGTTCAGAGGTGAAGATCTCTGCTGCTCCTGCCGCTGCTTTCGAGGCTAAGAAGGCTCCTCAAGGTGTTGCTCCCAAGGCTTCCCAGCCTGCCGCAGCTCCTTCACAGTCCAGTCAGCCAGCAGCACCTGCTGCTCCTAAGCCGGTTCAGCCTGCTAAGCCTTCATACAGCTATCAGGAGAAGCCTCAGCAGACCAAGAAGGTGAATAACTTCGCTTTCGATATGTCCGAGCTTCTCAAGGCGGCAGAGGAAGAGGCTAAGAATTCCAACGAATAATCAAATGTGACTGCATGCAGCCCGATNNGCTGCTGTAGGTACATATATGCGGCTTGTCGGTTGACCTGCCGTGCAATTTCGGATTGATAGGTGAAAAGCTTGCATAATTGTGATTTGAATAAAGACGATTTGTGTCAAAAAAGCGACAGCGACCTTGCTGAAATTGCAAAAAATAACCGTGTTGCTGCTGCGGTGCTTGTTTCGAGATTCTCACGCCTTATTTATGTCAAGGCTGGAATTTTTTCGGGAACGACTGCAGATTTTGATGACCTTTCGCAAGAAGGGCTTATGGGTCTGCTCAGCGCGATCAACACATTCGACCCTGTGCGCGGTGTGAAGTTTTCCACCTATGCCGAGGTTTGTATTGTCAACAGAATGAAAACCTTTGCTGCAAAAGGTTTCAGAAAGGCTGCCAAGGAAAGTGAGATTGAGGAGCTGTCTGAGCTAAGATCGGCTGTCGATCATCAGACACCGGAGAGCATTTTCCTTTATAAGGAGTATTTTTCCGAGTTGATGACGAACATCAATGACGTTTTATCCGCCGCGGAAAGCAGAGTGTTCAGCCTTTGCGTCAGCGGTATGTCCTATAAAGCAGCTTCAAAAAAACTCGGTATATCCGAAAAATCAGTCGATAATGCCATGCAGCGTGCCCGCAGGAAGATTCGTGAGCTGCTTCGTGAGCAGGAAAATTTATGACCTGGTAGCTTAACTCAAAGAGCGTTGTTTATCAAAGGTGTTGGTGTAAATCCAACCGTGGTCCAAATATTTTAAGCGAGGTATTTTAAAATGTACGAAGACAAGACATTAGTATGCAAGGAATGCGGAAATGAATTCGTATTCACAGCAGGCGAGCAGGAGTTTTATGCAGAGAAAGGCTTTGTAAACGAGCCTAAGAGCTGTAAGGCTTGCCGCGATGCAAGAAAAAATGCTAACAGAAGCGAGAGAGTTATGTACACAGCTACTTGTGCTTCATGCGGCGGCGAGGCTAAGGTTCCTTTTGAGCCCAAGGAAGGCAGAGCAGTTTACTGCAGCGATTGTTTCGCTAAGATGAACGAGGCTTGATCTTAAATCCGTCTAATGGCACAGCTAACCGCTGTGCTTTGGATTTTTAAGGCTAAATGTATATTTCTTTGAATCTGTAACATACTATTCAAAAAAGGAAAGGTCTAATATCATGGAAATAACAAAAAATACTATAATCGGTGACATTCTCGATATGGATTTTGACGCTGCACCGTACTTCTTAGAGATCGGTATGCACTGCCTCGGATGTCCGTCTGCAAGAAGCGAGACGATCGAGGAAGCCTGCGCTGTTCATGGCACCGACCCCGAGGAGCTCGTTGCAAAGCTCAATGCTCATTTCGCTGCTAAGTAAGTGAAATAACGGTATATAGGAATATGCGGCGTGTCGCTACTCGGCACGCCTGAATTTTTGTGAGGTGCAGTATGCTTGATAACAGATTGAAAATGTGTGCTGATATGGTCAGCGGAAAGGGAATCGTCTGCGATGTCGGAACAGATCACGCATACCTTGCGGCAGAGCTTATCACGAGCGGAAAATGCAGCAGAGTGATCGCTTCGGATGTGAGACAGGGACCGCTCAATGCGGCTGCAAAAACAGTCGAAAAGTACGATATATCGGACAAAGTGGAGCTTGTTCTCTCGAACGGTCTTGAGAATATCTCACCAAAAAATGTGTCCGATGTCGTAATTGCCGGTATGGGCGGCGAAACTATCATAGAGATTCTTGATAATGCTCCGGTAAGCTGGCAATGCAATGACGAGTGTCGCTTCATTCTTCAACCTATGACAAAGGTCGAGGAGCTTAGAAAATGGCTATGGGAAACCGGAAAAACCATTGTCGAGGAGCGTGCAGTTGAGGACGGCGACCGTGTTTACATAGTCATGAGTGTCAGTACCGAGATCACCCTTACAACCGTTTCCGAGCTAAAATGCTATAGGGGGATCGTGGATGTTAATGACAGTGCGGGACGTAAATTTCTCGAAATACAGGCGCATTCGCTTATGAAAAGGTCGGAAGCACTCGCCGCTGCCGACCGAAAAGAGCTTGCACTTCACTACAAAAATCTGGCAGAGAACCTCCTTGACGATGATCGTGAGCCTGTCGCGCTGAGTGATATATATGATTTTCTTGATGCAAAATACCCGTTTTCAACGCGGGAAAAGTGGGACAATTCCGGACTCCTCATCGACTCGAACGCATCAGTTTCTACGATTCTGCTTACTCTTGATATAGACAATGATGCCGTGGATGAAGCCCGTTTCTGCGGTGCAGAGCTTATAGTTTCCCATCATCCCGTGATTTTCGACCCTTTGCGCAAGATCGAAAGTGGCAGTCCTGTGTATAAAATGATAAGAAACGATATCAGTGGAATTTGTATGCACACAAATCTTGATATTGCCGATGGCGGAACTAACGGCATAATACTGCGCAAGTTAGCAGAAAGGTTTTGTTTTGACGGTTCACCCGAGCCGTTTTGTGACGGTTTTGGCTGGGTTTGCACCCTTGCTGAACCAATTACGGCTGTTGACTTCGCCGATGCCGTCAAGGAAATCTTTGGCTGTGAATATGTCAGAGTAAATCGGAATTACACTGATTTTATTCTTAAATTTGCGTTTTGCTCAGGTTCTGGCGGCTCGATGCTTAGAGAGGCTGTCAGTCGCGGATGCGATGCATACATCACAGGTGACGTTAAGCACGATGTATGGGTAGATGCCAATAATTCCGATATAGCGTTGTTTGACTGTGGTCACTTTCATACGGAGAACATCGTTCTTTCCGAACTTAGATATGTCCTCGAGCAGCATTTTCCACAGATTGAAGTTGTGATTGCGGAGTCATCGGTTGACCCTGTGGTCTACTTTTGAGAGGTGTGAAAATGGGTATATACATCTGTCCCGTATGTGGCGAAAAGCTGAATATATCGGGGAAAAGCTATGTTTGCGCAAACCGTCACAGCTTTGACATTTCGCGTCATGGTTATGTAAATCTGCTTTTATCGAAGCACGCAGTGAGCGGAGTTCACGGTGACAATAAGCTCATGGTGCAGTCGAGGAGAGCTTTTCTCGAAAAGGGCTTCTATCAGCCGCTTTGTGACGAGCTTTGCGCTCTCGCCAATGAGTATGCAGACGACGGTGCGACAGTTCTCGATGCAGGCTGCGGAGAGGGGTACTACACGTCCGCAATTGTCGAAAAGCTTGATATATTGGGAAAAAATGCATCTGTTTACGGAATTGACATCTCCAAAGCGGCAGTGGAATACGCATCGCGGAGAAACAAAAATATCAATTGTGCAGTCGCAAGTGTTTTCCATATTCCGGTGGAGACAGGCTCTTGCGACATGCTTGTGACACTCTTTGCACCATATTGCGGCGAGGAATACTTCCGCATACTCCGAAGCGGCGGTGTGATGCTCATGGCGATCCCCTCGACCGACCATCTTTGGGAACTCAAGCAGGCGATCTACGATACTCCGTACAAAAACGAGGTCAAGCCGTATGAGCTTGAGGGATTTGAGTTTCTCGGAAGCCGACGAGTGCGGTACATGATGTGCCTTAAAAACGGCGAGGACATACGAAGTCTGTTTTCTATGACGCCATATTTCTATAAGACCGGCGTAGACGGTCAGGAACGTCTTTCTGCTCTTGAAAACATCGAAACACAGGCAGATTTTGAGCTTTTAGCATATCGAAAGGATGATTTGATTGGCACTTGACGGAGCATTTCTCTGGACAGTAAAAAAAGAACTCGATTCGCTGATAGGCGGTAGGGTAGAGAAGATCCACCAGCCCTCGCGTGAGGAACTCGTCATTGCAATAAGGACACGGCAGGGAAGCAAAAAGGTTTATATATCAGCAAATGCAGGCAGTGCGAGAGTTCACATTACCGAAAAAACGATCGACAATCCTCAGACTCCTCCGATGTTTTGTATGCTTATGCGCAAGCTTCTTGGCAGTGGAAAGCTTGTCGATGTCAGGCAGGACGGGCTTGAAAGGATTCTTTTTCTTGACTTTGAGTGCATCAATGAACTTGGCGACCTCGTGACGATCACTCTTGCAAGCGAGATAATGGGACGCTGTTCAAACCTCATTGTCATCAACGGAGAGGGCAGGATCATCGACAGCATCAAGCGCGTTGACGGTGAAATGTCGCGCGAGAGACCTGTTCTTCCCGGGATGCGCTACACAATGCCTCCTCGCGATGACAGGCTGAACTTTCTGAAATGTGAGTCGAATGAGATCGTTTCTGCGCTTGAAAAAAACGTTGGAACGGAGCTTTCAAAAGCTATAATTCGTTCTTTTGAGGGGATCTCTCCGGTTCTTGCGCGTGAATGGACTTACTTTGCAGGGCGCGGAGCACATCTTATCTGCGGTGAAATGACTCCCGATCAGGTCGATAGACTTCTTTACACGATCAAGCGCACACGAAATCAGCTCATTGACGGCGACCTCTGTTTTACAACCGCTGCAACGAAAGACGGACTGCTCAAGGATTTTTCGTTCATACGTCTGTCGCAGTTCGGGAATCTCATGTACACTCGCGAGCACGAATCCGCATCGGCGCTGCTCGACTGCTTTTATAGCGAACGTGACCGTGCATCGCGCACAAAACAACGTGCGAACGACCTTTTCAAGTTGTTGATGAACCTTACGGAACGCATCTCACGACGACTTTCCAATCAGCGTGAGGAACTGAACCGATGCGCTGAGCGCGAGTATTTCAAGCTCTGCGGAGACCTGATCTCTGCAAATATGTACCGCATATCTAAAGGAGATTCGTTTGCAAGAGTGGAAAACTTTTACGATGAAGCGTGCCCGATGATGGAGATCGAGCTTGATGTAAGGAAAACTCCATCGCAGAACGCACAGAAGTATTACAGTGAGTATAAGAAAGCTGTCACTGCCGAGCAGAAGCTGACCGAGCAGATCTCAACAGGCGAGGAGGAGCTGAGGTACATCGAGAGCGTGTTCGATGCGCTCACAAGGGCATCCTCGGAGAACGATATTATACAGCTTCGTTTGGAGCTTTCCGAGCAGGGCTACATTCGTTCGGCACAGCAGAAAGGTAAACCCCCGAAAGCGCTACCGCCAATCGAGTACCGTTCCTCTGACGGGTATATCATACTTGTCGGAAGAAACAATATCCAGAACGACAGACTGTCGCTTAAGCTTGCTGAAAAGAACGATATATGGATGCATACGCAGCTTATCACCGGCTCGCATGTGCTCGTTTTGACCGACGGTGATACGCCTCCCGACAGGACTCTTGAGGAGGCTGCGATCATAGCAGCGGTCAACAGCAGCGGACGTGATTCGGGGCAAGTTCCTGTAGACTATTGTCTTGCGAAATATGTCAAAAAACCGAGCGGTGCAAAGCCCGGAAAAGTTATTTTCACAAACTATCAAACTGCCTTCGTTAAGCCTGACAAAGAGCTTACCGAGCGGTTGAAGGTCAAGTGATTGACAGGTACTTCCTATGAACATAAATTACATTGGGTATAATTGTGTGAATGATGCCGATTACCGAAACAGCTTGGTCGGGACGGGGGGAGAGTATCTGATGATTGTCATGAAGAGCCACGGCATTTTTAACATCGGCGGAAAGATTTATCCATGCGGACCTGACTGCGTTATCGTTTTCGACAACACCTTGAACTTTGACTGCCGTGCGGACGGAGAACCGTTCATTTTCGACTGGGTAAGCTTCTCGCAGGACGACGGTGAGGACATGCTCGGAACGCTGAATATTCCCGTAAACAGGCTTATCCGCTGTTGTGACACCGATCTTCTCGGAGCGATCGTGAAGAGTGCCGAGAGCGATTTTTACTCTGCCGACCCACGCCGTGCAAAGCTTCTCGACAGTCATATGCGTACAATTTTGACTCGGATCTCCGAGGTGACTGCGTTTGACCTTCGGGCAGTCCGACAGTCGGCTGATCCCCACTACAGCGAGCTTCTGGAGCTTCGTGAGCAAGTTTACCGAAATCCTCAGAAAAGGTGGAGTGTCGATTCGATGGCGGCTGAGGTGAGCATGTCGAGGTCGTATTTCCAGCACATGTATCGGGAAATGTTCGGTGTTTCGTGTATTTCCGATGTTATCTGCGGCAAGATCGACCGCGCAAAGGAGCTTTTGAGCGAGACTTCGTGTACTGTTTCGCAGGTGGCAGCGATGTGCGGATACGACAATGAGGAGCACTTCATGCGCCAGTTCAAGAAAATGGTCGGGGCAACTCCCACAGCCTACAGAAAAAAATCACTGTAAATTCCAAAAAAGACCTTGAAAATATTCCGCAGTTGGTGTATAATATAAGGTACGAGCCGTTTTTCGGCATTATTACCTCGGAGGGAGCTTCACATGAAAAAAAACACCAAGTCTCGAAAGATCTCGGACGCAAAGAGAAAAAAACATCCGAAGATACGCTTCAATTTCATGATACTCATAATCATATTCGTGCTGTCATTTGCGGCATGCTTTGCACTTTATATAGTCGCTGCGAACCTCGATGATAATTTCTTTCCAGAGGATGAGGGGTCTGCTGTTACAGCTCCCGAATCTCCCGAATCACCGACCGTTTCGACAACAGAGGAGGCTACTGCTGCCACAGGCAGTTCAGACGCTTCTGCCGATGTTATAATAAATCCTGTTCCGCAGTCGGCGGCTGTCGATGCTTCTTACCTCGAAAGCTGCTGCCTTATAACAGACTCTACACTGCTCATGCTCGCCGAAAATACCGCTTTCAAGGATGTTATCGGAAGCGCCGAGCTCAATGCCGCAGGGGTCAATTCCGTCAAGGTTCCGACTCCTTACGGAACGGTTACTCCATATGAGGCGGCGAAGCTCAAGAAACCTATGCCCATGAATCTATATATCATGATCGGCAGCGACATCGGCACATCCGATATAAGCGCAATGATCGCTGAATATTCGCGCTTTGTGACGAACCTCAAATCTGCGCTTCCGAATACGAAGATATATATTATGCAGCTTCCGCCGATCGCTTCCGATGTCGGAGTAAAGACGAATGCTGCGATAGATGACTATAACTCT
>DHYN01000105.1:0-3044 GCA_002414125.1 Ruminococcus sp. UBA5129
GCACCTATCTGATTTTTGCTTGACCAAACAGTTTTTTAGAGGTTGCCTTAAATTAAAAATGAAAGGGAGTTTTATATGCTACAGCTTAAAGATATCGTTAAGCAGTACGGCAGTGGGGAAAATCAGGTAACTGCACTGAACGGAGTGAATATAACCTTTAGAAATAATGAGTTTGTCGCTATTCTTGGTCATTCCGGCTGCGGTAAGACAACAATGCTCAATATTATCGGAGGTCTCGACCATTATACTTCCGGAGATCTTGTGATAAATAATGTTTCCACAAAAAAGTATAAGGACAGGGATTGGGACGCCTACAGAAATCACTCTATAGGCTTTATATTCCAAAGCTATAATCTTATTCCGCACCAGACTGTTCTTTCAAATGTAGAGCTGGCTCTGACTATTTCCGGAATCTCCAAATCGGAGCGGAGAAAAAGGGCAAAGGAAGCTCTTGAAAAAGTCGGATTGGGAAATCAGCTCCATAAAAAGCCGAATCAGATGTCTGGCGGACAGATGCAGCGTGTTGCTATCGCCAGAGCTTTGATAAATAATCCTGATATCCTTCTTGCCGACGAGCCTACCGGTGCGCTCGACAGCGAGACAAGCGTACAGGTAATGGATCTCCTGAAAGAGATCGCCAAGGATAAGCTGGTTATCATGGTAACTCATAACCCGGAGCTTGCAGAGCAGTATGCTACCCGAATCGTTAAGATAAAGGACGGTCAGCTTACTTCGGACAGCGACCCATATACTCCCGAAAAGGAGGAGGTTCCGACAGAAGGCAAGAAAAAGCGCGTTTCAATGTCGTTTTTTACGGCTGTATCGCTTTCTCTCAATAACCTTATGACAAAGAAAGGAAGAACGATACTGACTTCCTTTGCGGGATCTATCGGAATTATCGGTATTGCGCTGATACTGTCGCTTTCTACAGGTATCAATGAATACATAAATCTTGTACAGGAGCAGACCCTTTCCTCATATCCTGTTGTCATAACGCGGGAAAATACGGATATCGGTGAAGTGATGAAGTCGATGATGGGGGATTCAGACGCTGTTAAGCATGACGAAAACGACAGTCCCGAAACGGTGTATGCCAATACTGCCGTTTATGACATGTATAATACTATGAATTCCTCTGCTAAACAAATCAATAACATGAAGGATTTCAAAAAATTCATAGACGGCAATAAGGTGATAGATGAAAAATCAAATGCCGTTTCATATTCATATGATGTTCAGATGCCAATTTTTACTCAGGATGAAAACGGTGAGATCCTTAAATCGGATTATAATGATATTTATGCAAAGGCATTGGGACTTGACGATATGATGCAGAGTGAGACCGCGACTATGATGAGTTCCAACAGCATGATGTCATCAATGTTTTCAATGAATATCTGGGAGGAACTTCTTCCCGATTCCACCGGTACAAAGGTCAATTCCATGCTTTATGACCAGTATGACGTGGTTGCAGGTAAATGGCCCGAGAATTATAACGAGGTCGTTGTTGTTCTCGGCGAGAATAATGAGCTGCCCGATATGTTTACTTATGCTATGGGTCTTAAATCAGCCGAGGGCTTTTCAGACATTATGAGGTCTGTGCTGAAAGGCGAGGAAATAAGCAGCTACGGAAAGACCAAGTGGAGTTTTGAAGAAATAATGGGAAAAGAGTACAAGCTCATTCTTCCGTGTGAATATTATGAAAAAAACGCCGGCGGAACGGGGTATACCGATCTTTCTCAAAGTCCATCCGGATTAAAGATACTTTACAATAACGATAATATCGGTACAAAGCTTAAAGTAGTAGGCTTTATCAGACCGAATCCCGACGCTACGGCTACAATGATAAACGGAATTATATGTTATACAAAAGGACTTACCGATTATGTGATAGAAAAGACAAACAGCAGCGAGCTTGTTCAGGCGCAGGTTGCCGACAAGGAAAATGATCTCCTTACAGGCAGGAAGTTCAAGACAGCCGACTATAAGGCTCCTACCGACGAGCAGAAGATCGCCGTCGCAAAGGATTATATCAAAGCTCAGACAACAGTTTCAGGCAAGGCGGCTGTAGCTAAATTTGTTCTTNNTTAATGCAATGGTCAAGGATGCTATGAAGCCGGAAAATCGTGAACAGATATTCAAGGAAATTGAAGAAATGGCTAAATCGCAAGCACAGGCTGAAGGAGTTGAAGTTGATCTTTCGGGTATCAGCAAGCTGAAGGAGCTTCCGGAGGAGCAGTTTCAGCAGGTAGCTCCCGAATTGTTTGGGGCGNNGATAAAATATGCCGCCGAAGCTCAAGCTCAGCTTGCCTCATTAAGCGAAGAGGAGCTTGCCGCTCGTCTTGACTCTATTACAATAAACGACGATATTTATGTGAGAGTTTTTGAAAGATTTACTCCCGAGGAAGTTTCTAAGCTTAGTTATGAAGATAACCTTTATCTCCTTGGTTATGCTCAGACCGACGACCCTTCAACAATCAGAATTTATCCGAAATCCTTTGAATCAAAGGACGATATTGCAGATGAAATATCGGATTACAACAGTAAGGCAGAATCGGAAGGAAGGGATGCCGACGTTATCCGCTATACCGACATGGTGGCGCTGCTTATGTCTTCTGTTACCGGTATTATCAGCGGTATAGCTTATCTGCTTATCGCTTTTGTCGGCATTTCTCTGGTAGTTTCTTCAATCATGATAGGCATTATAACCTATATCTCTGTTTTGGAGCGTACTCGTGAAATAGGTATTCTTCGTGCTATAGGCGCTTCAAAGCATGACGTTTCTACGGTGTTTAATGCAGAAACGCTGCTTGTGGGGCTTTGTTCGGGAATTATCGGTATCGGAGTATCGGTGCTTTTGACTATTCCGATCAACCTGATTATTCACAGCGTTACAAGTCTCGATACGTTAAAGGCGCATGTACCTGTTGTAGGCGCTGTTATACTCATTATTATAAGTATGTCTCTTACGCTTATTGCAGGCATTATCCCATCAAGAGTTGCTGCTAAAAAGGATCCCGTTGAAGCGCTCAGGACAGAATAAT
>DHYN01000105.1:3058-11071 GCA_002414125.1 Ruminococcus sp. UBA5129
CTTCACCGAAATTATAAAATATGTTTTACTCTAAATCAAGTGCTTTGACATAGCCGTTGATCTCGTCTGCAAGAGCTTCAATATATTTTTTGTTAAGGACGTCGCTAAAGCCGCATTCTTTAAGAGCCTTGCTAAAGGTAGTTGAAACGCTGCTGCTTGGAACATGAGCAATTTTTTCATATTTTTCAAGAGCCTTATCGGGCGCGTCGAGACAGTCCTGCCATATATCAAAAGCGGCAAGAGCGGAAACTCCGTAGCTTATATAGTATCCCGGCTGTTCAAAAATATGCGGAATGAAATAAAATTCGATATCTTCATTGTAGTCATCCATTATATCATGAAANNTCAACGACATCTTCTGGAGTAAAGGTATCGCGATTTTTCAGAACGGTATATTCAAATTCTCCGATAAAAAATCCCGAAAGAACTGCGTCAAGCATATCGCAGGTCTTTACCGCATGCATAGCCTCGGCATTGTCCTGGAAAATATCGTCATAGAAGCGTGAGAAGATAAATTCAAAGCCCTGAGACTGCACCTCGGCGATATCTATATTCATAATTGAAGAAATAACAGGGGTATCGTCATACGATGACGCATAGAAATGACCGAATTCATGAACCGGCGTTGAAATGGAATGATATCCGCCGTTATTAAAAATATAAATAAAAGCTTTGTCGCTTACCGGAAGAGTATCGGTAAACGATCCGGTATAGCAGTTTTCATCGTCAGTGATTGTAAACAGCTTTTCATCGTTGAGTTGTTTTGCGGACGCTTCGATTTCGGGAGATAATTGTGATGAATATTTAAGGATCGTCTGAAACGGATTTTCAAAAGCAGTGTCGTCGGTCAATATATCCTCAACGCTGTCGGAATTTACCAAGGCGTCAGCCAGCTTATCGGCTGCGGGAAGTATCTCTTTTTTGACGCATTTGCTCAGCTCGATTATTTTGTCAGGAGTATAATCACGATTGTATATTTCATAGAAGGTCTCAGGTTCATATCCTGTAAGGACGTCAAGATAAAGCTCGGCGCACTTTATATTTTTTTCGTCATTGCTGAGATCGTCGTCGCTGATTATTTCGTAATATTCGTCGATATGCTCGTCCATGACCTCGTAATCTACTTTTGCGTATCCCTCGAGACGCCTGAGCGTCATGTAAGGATCGGTCATAGACTCGACAGATTCCTCATTTGTTATATATGGAGCAAAGAGTTCGGAGTATTCTTTGGATTTATAACCGTGAGCAAAGGCGTAGTTTACAAAATAGTTGGCAACGTATAAGTTTTCATAGACGCTGTCATATTTTTTGCCAAGCTTTTTGTTCTGCCAGTCGCTATAATAATCAATAGTGATTAAAGTAAGCGCTTCCTTGCAGGCGTCAATGTCGTATACAAGAGTGTCAATATTCTCTCTGACCTTTTTTTCATTGTCGGAAAGCTCTATATTATCGAGAAGCTCTTTAACATGGCTGCGGATCTCTTCTGTATCTGGAGCTTCTGATTTTGACGTGGCGGCGGAGCCGGAGGNNCTTGTTTTTTCCGAGGCGTTTTCTGTCGCAGTTTTATCCTTGGAGCTTTTTAAATCACTGAATTTCCGCAGTTTGCATGACGTGAGAGACAGTGGTATCAAGGACGCTGTCAGTAATGAAATTATCGCATTTTTTTTCATATCAATACCTCTTTTAAATAGTGGACGGACGATGTGTAAGTGCATCTATGGCATTAGGCAGATCATCTATGCTGTCTACGGTAAGATCGGCTGAGGAAAGCTCCTCGGGACTGCCGTAACCGTATTTGCATCCGATAGAGCTTAGTCGNNGTTTTTGACGGCGGTCTCGATATCGTGGAAACGATCTCCGATCACAATAAATTTTCCCTTATGCTGTAGACTGAACAGGCGAAAGATCTGATATTTCGGAAGAAAATCAAATTCTTCGCAGCAATAGAAATAGTCGAAAAAACGGTCGAGTCCGAAAACGCTTTTGTGAAGCTCCATATATCGTATGCGGCAGTTGCTGAGAAAGATCAGCGTATGTCCTGCCGATCTGAGTTTTTCAAGAGTTTCTTCGGTATGAGGATAAAGCTCACCCTCGCCGTTTCTGATCCGCTGCGCCATGTCTCTGCCAAGAATGGAACGCGCTTTTTCTTTTATTTCGGCATCAAGACCGGGCATGAATGCGTTCCACATATCAGTTGAATTAAATCCGAGCCAATAGCTGATCTCATTGTCGGAGTACTCGCGTTCCTCGGTATACCCGTTGTCCGAAAGCCATTTTATTGTTTTTCGGAAAGCCGGAGCGTAGGTTTTCATGGAATTGTGGATAGTTCCGTCATAGTCGAATATTAAATTAGCCATTATGCCTCGATCTCACGGATAAGGTTTATCATCTCGATAGCCCCCTCGGCGCATTCGCTTCCCTTATTGCCTGCCTTAGAGCCTGCCCGCTCGATTGCCTGTTCGATGTTTTCGGTTGTTATAACGCCGAAAAGTACGGGAATACCGCTGCTCATGCTTGCCTGAGCAATACCCTTTGCAGCTTCATTGCATACAAGGTCATAGTGAGATGTGCTGCCTCTGATAATTGCGCCGAGGCAGATAACGGCGTCGTACTTGCCTGAATCAGCCATTTTCTTTGCGATGAGCGGAATCTCAAAAGCTCCGGGAACCCATGCAACGTCGATAGAATCCTCCTCAACGTCGTGACGCTTCAATGTGTCGATGGCTCCTCCCAGTAGCTTGCTTGTAATAAATTCGTTGAATCGTGCAACAACGATCCCGATTCTTGTATCCTTAGCTATAAGATTGCCTTCATATGTTTTCATTATTTTTACTCCTTTTTAATTTATTTAATAATTGAGAATATGTCCCATTTTGTCACGTTTTGTTTTGAGATAAAAGAGATCGTAGGCGGTCGCGTCCATTTGGATCGGCACACGTTCCTTTATCTCAAGACCGAAACCGCTGAGTCCGTAGACTTTTTCTGGCCGGGTTCATTCCGAATGCCTTACAGGAGACGCTTTCGGCTCGCTGAAATGTGACTGCGGTCAGCAGTTCGCCTCCGCAATGACGCAGATAGAAAAAGAGGGCAGAGGTATTCTCCTCTATATGCGTCAGGAGGGACGCGGTATCGGGCTTATAAACAAGCTTCGCGCCTATGAGCTTCAGGACAAGGGAATGGATACGCTCGAAGCAAATCTGGCTCTGGGATTTCCAGGCGATATGCGCGAATACTACATCGGTGCGCAGATACTCCGCGATCTCGGCTGCAAGACTCTCAGACTGCTCACAAACAATCCCGACAAGGTATACGGTCTAAGCGGCTTCGGACTCGAGATAAAGGAGCGTGTGCCCATTCAGATGGATGCTACCGCTTACGACCTTTTCTACCTCAGAACTAAACAGGAACGTATGGGGCATATTCTCGACTATTAAGGCAACATCGTGAGGAAGCATTATGAGTGTTGATGATCTGGAAATAATAATCACTTCAATAGCAATGACAGCTATTCTTTTAAAGCTCATTTTTTCGTTGAAAAAGACTCAGAGGCTTATTGACCAAACGGATAATAAGTTAAAGCTGAAAAGGCACGGCGTAGATCAGAGCATCATTTTCGGCGCTTTATTGATCGTTATCATGATAATATTGGGCGGAATGATGCTTTGCAGCGATTTGACCTCGTCCGACAAATTCGACGGAGCTCTTTTGTGTATATTCGGACTTGAGGGAGCTGCGTTGCTCGTAATTATTACGATATACGGACGATTTGCATGGCTCACAGCCGAGCGCATCATCATTCCTGCTACATTGAATCCAACTGTTTCCGCAGATGATGTCGAGTGGACATTAAAAAACGACATACTTGTTATATACGGGAAAAAAAGCAGAAAACGCACAAAATACCGCATTATCGGCGATATCCATGAGACTGCTCACATTCTTGAAGAAAACTATAAACAACATGTTTAAGGAGTTGAAATTATGAAAATATCGCTTTTTCTTATTGTCTTGCTTGTGCTGCTTGCATTCATTGCGGTCCTGATCGTCTTAAAAATAGTGAACCTGATAAAATTCAGGAAAATTTTGGCACAGGCTGAAAGCAAGGTGCGCATAAAATCAACCGCTGTCATGACGAATGTTATTTGGATTCTGGTGTGTGCATTGCAGATGCCGCTGCTGCTCTTAAACTTTCTCAATGCCGTAAAAACTTCCGATGAGTCGAGACAGATCAGCTTTCTTATGCTGCTTATAACTTGGATCCTCATAATAATTGGTGATATAATGAATCTGTTTCTGCTGAAAAGCTGTTATCTGACTCCCGATGGACTTATTGATCCTGTAGCAGGTTCGAGATGGAGATCGGAGGACTGCCAATATGAAATTGACGGGGAAATACTTACGGTCTACACCAAAAAAAATATGAAAATACCGTGGAAATACAAGATCATAGAAAACCGCGACGAGCTTGTCACGATGCTTGAAGAAAACTATAAGCCTCACGCGGAAGAAAAGGCTGAATCCATAATATAAAATTTTTAAACAGGAGGAAAAAATAATGAAAACTTACGAAGGAAATCTTATCGCAAAAAGTGTGCGCATCGGGATCGTAGCTGCACGTTTCAACGAATTTATCACGAGCAAGCTTCTCGGAGGAGCTATCGACGGTCTCAAAAGACACGACGTCAATGAGGATTCTATCGACGTAGCATGGGTCCCGGGCGCGTTCGAGATACCGCTCATCGCTTCAAAAATGGCTAAGAGCGGCAAATACGACGCTGTTATCTGCCTCGGAGCTATCATCAGAGGCAGCACCTCGCACTATGATCTCGTTTGCAATGAGGCTGCAAAGGGCATCGCACAGGTATCGCTCAGCAGCGATATTCCCGTGATGTTCGGAGTTATCACCACCGAGAACATCGAACAGGCTATCGAGCGCGCAGGCTCTAAGGCAGGCAATAAGGGATATGAATGCGCTCTCGGAGCTATCGAGATGATAAACCTCATTAGAGAGATCGAGGGCTGATGAACCTTATCTTTGACTATGACGGCACTATCCACAATTCAATGAAAACCTACGCTCCGGCATTCCGCGCAACGGTAAGGTGGCTTTACGAGAACGGTCATATTCCCGAACCGACAGAATACTCCGACCGCGAGATCAGCTATTGGCTCGGTTTCAACTCGACTGATATGTGGAACTCATTCATGCCGTTCCTCGACCCTGCCGTTAAGGAAGCTGCCCGAAAAAGGCTCGGCAATGATATGGCAGAACGTGTCGAAAACGGCGAGGGAGAACTCTATGACGGCGCGGAAAATATGCTCCTGAACCTGAAAAATGACGGGCATACGCTGATCTTCCTCAGCAACTGCCGCGTACACTACATGGAACGCCATAGGCGCGTTTTCGGGCTCGGTCGTTTCTTCGACCGCTTCTTCTGCTGCGAGGAATTCGATTTCATCCCGAAATATGAGATCTTCCGCAGGATAGCTCCCGAATTCGACGGAGACTTCATAGTTATCGGCGACCGCTTCCACGACCTCGAAACAGCTTCCGCGAANNTGCGCTCGATCGGCTGCGGATACGGCTACGGTTCGCCCGAGGAGCTTAAGTGCGCAGACATCATAGTCGGCAGTATCGGTGAGATATCCACTGCTGTTGAAAAGCTTTGTGCGGTATTACCTTAAAACGAAAGGCTGAACGGTATTATGAAATTCAAGAAAATACTTGCCATGATCGCGGCGATAACAATTACGATCTCGCTGAGCGGCTGTATGAGCTTCAACGAATTCCTCTACGGAAAGTCAAAGCCCGACAGCTCAACTGAAAGCAGCAGCGATGAGAGCACCGATGAAAGCAGTTCCGATGACGACGATACCGCGACTGCGGCTCTGCTCGACGAGATAAAGGAAAGCATCGACCTGCTCGACAAAGCTTCCTCCAAAGAGGGCAACGATGAAGAGGTCAGGGAGCTTACCGATCGTCTGCTCACGCTTTACGACAAGAGCATGGATGAGCTTGCACACTCAACCATAGATTTCTACTACAACTTCGGCAACGAAGAATACGAAAACGTTTACGACAAGATCTATGAGGACTGCTGTGTTGCTTCCGAGTTTCTCGGATACGCTTTCTGTACCGCGTATGACCACGGCTTATATGACGACATCCTCGAGGATCTGGTCAGTCCCGAGGATATTGAGTACTTCCTTACGGGAGGACTTTCCATAAAGCGCCTCGAAGCACTCGCAAGACGCTCGTTCAAGGACGAGGATGCACGACTTGATGAATACTACGACCTGCTGCTCGGCGATGATATGTCCAACAGCGAAAAGGAGCTTGTCGCCGCAGAGCTGTATCTCAATATCCTCAAGGAATACGACACCGAGACCTTTTACTCAGACTTCAACCGCGATTACACCGGCGAAGACATAATCGCACTCGGCGACTCTATCACCACTAACCTCATCGCTCTGAACGACAGAATGACATCGGCTCTTCGCTCCGACCCCAAGCTCGCAAATCTGATAAAGGATACCTTTGAGGACGATCCCGTGGAGGTGCTGACAAGATACGCAGGAGAGATAAACGAGGATTTCGGCAGATCGGCTGAAATTCTCTACAGCGAAAAGCTCTACACTCTCGCCGACAACGATGACTGCTTTGACGGCTCTTTCTGCGTTGAACTCCCCACCAATCATCGTGCGCTGATGTATCTCTACCGCAACGAGACCTATGATGATATGCTCGGCGCGATACATGAATTCGGTCACTTCAACTCTATGCTGTATGACGATATACCAAGCTATCTTTCGGCTGATAACATTGATATCGCTGAGATCCAGTCGCAGGGAATGGAGGTCCTGTTCACACAGAAGTACGATGAAATATTCGGCGACAGTGCGGAGACTATGAAGATGTACAACCTTTACGCTATGGTGAATGCCGCTCTCAGCGCATACCTTATCGGAAGCTTTGAGTATGAGGTGCTCTGTCAGTGCGATGACCTCTCGGCACAGGACGTTGTCGATATGTTCAACGATAAAATGAAGATGAACGACTACGAGCTCAAAATATACGATGTGAACCACATCTTCGAGCAGCCCGGCTACTATATCAGCTACTGCGTTTCGGCGCTCGCGGCACTCAACATATGGGTGTATGTGCAGTCCGACTACGATCGCGCTCTCGAAATGTACGACAAGATCTCACACGTCAACTACAACGATAAGAACGTGCAGTTCAGCCAGACGCTCAGAGAGTGCGGATTCGCAAACGTCCTCTCGGAAAAATTTATCAGCGGATTCTCCGCCGCAGCACTCGATTATGTGAAAAAGTTTGAGAAACAACGGTAAGCGGCGAGCAGCCTTTTGTCTTGCAGAAAAGTTTTTTGCCTGCGCGGAATCCTCCATGGCTCGGTAACATTACAAATGGGGACTTGCGCTATTGAAGCGCCGCGAGCCGTGAACCAACATTGCGACCGAGAGCCGAAACCAGTTACCGTTTTCGTCATCAGAAAGAATTGTCGTTCAGGCAAAATGGTGCATCACAACGGAGCAAGACATTCCACAAAATTCCTGAGGACAGCCCATACAAGATAGAGACCGATAATCATGAGCCAGAACCACGTTTTTCTCGGGAGGAGCGAAAGCTTTTTCCCGAAAAGACCGCATACCAGTTCGGCATACAGCAGCATTGCAATGACGATGAGCATGATCGGTGCGGGATTACACCTGAGCGCAAGGAATATCTCACCTCTGAGCAGGTGAAGGACACTGCGCGTATTTCCGCAGCCTGTACAGTAGCCGCCCGTAAGGATATGAAAGATGCATTTCGGCATTCTCACAGCGAGTGAGAAAAAGAAGTCACGCATCACGAAAACTCCGATAAACGCGATCGGCAAAACGACCGCCGCGGTCTGTCTTATTCTCTTTCCCACTCACATCACTCCTTTTTAATACTACTCCCTATAATTCCTATAGACATATGAATTATAGGGAACACCTGCTGCGCAG
>DHYN01000102.1:0-1229 GCA_002414125.1 Ruminococcus sp. UBA5129
GCTCCAGACGCGACTTCTCCCGAATGCCGTTACGGCTCGGCAGGTGCACGAGATGTATGTTGCGCACTATGATGGAGCAACAATGGTAGAGGTAATGCCGCTCATGGACGCTGACGAGCAGAAGTCGTTCTTCCTCGCTTCAAACACGCTCAGCGGCATCAACAAAATGCAGATCTTTGTTTTCGGAAACGATGAGCAGATACTTCTCTGCTCGCGTCTTGACAATCTTGGCAAGGGTGCAAGCGGCGCTGCCGTTCAGTGCCTCAACATCATGATGGGTATAGATGAGACCACGGGTCTTGTTTGATGAATGGAGTGACTTATAAATGAAACTTAAGGAATTTGAGAGTATTAAATTTACGCAGGGAGGAGTCTGTGCCGCAAAGGGATTCAGGGCTAACGGCATACAGTGCGGACTCGCTCACAGCGGAGCTCACGTTACAAAGAAGAAGAACGATATTGCGCTTATCGCTGCCGATAAGGAGTGCACGGCTGCTGCCGTTTACACTACCAATAAGGTAAAGGGAGCTCCCATTCTCGTAACAAAGGATCACATCAAAAACGGCAGGGCAAGAGCCGTTATCGTGAATTCGGTAAACGCCAATACCTGCAATGCGGACGGTGTAGAGAAGGCTGAGATGATGTGCAGGCTCACTGCAAAGGAGCTTGGTATTGACGAGACCGATGTTATCGTGGCATCTACGGGCGTTATCGGTCAGGTGCTCCCGATAGAGCCTATCGCAAACGGCATGAAAGAGCTTGCAGAGGGTCTCTCGTATGACGGAAATTCGCGTGCGGTCGAGGCTATCATGACTACCGATACGATGCCCAAGGAGATCGCAGTGAAGTTTGAACTTGGCGGCAAGGTCTGTACAATGGGCGGTATGCTCAAGGGAAGCGGTATGATCCACCCCAATATGGCTACAACGCTCACCTTTATTACGACAGATGCCGATATTTCGGCTGAGCTTCTTCAGCGCGCACTCAGCGATGCGGTCAAGGTCACTCTCAACCGTGCAAGCGTTGACGGAGACACCTCTACAAACGATATGGTATGCATCCTCGCTGCCGGTACGGCAGGAAATGCTCCGATCACAAAGGAAAATGAGGACTTCGAGATGTTCGAGAACGCCCTCTATGCTATAATGATGAACCTCGCAAGGATGATGGCTCGTGACGGCGAGGGAGCTACAAAGCTCATTGAATGTGCCGTTTCGGGAGCCGATACC
>DHYN01000102.1:1249-7597 GCA_002414125.1 Ruminococcus sp. UBA5129
GAGCCTTTTCAAGGCTGCAATGTTCGGCGAGGATGCAAACTGGGGCAGGATACTCTGTGCAGTAGGATATGCCGATGCGGAGTTCGACATAAATAAGGTAGATGTAAAGATCGGTTCGGAAAAGGGAACGATCGAGGTTTGCAGAAACGGTGCGGGAGTTGAGTTCTCCGAGGAAAAGGCTAAGGAGATACTCGGCGAGGAGGTCATCGAGATCATCATCAGCATCGGAAACGGCTCGGGAAGCGCCGTTGCATGGGGATGCGACCTCACATACGATTACGTCAAGATAAACGGCGACTATAGGAGTTAAGCTATGTTCGGCAGAGACGATAATGAATATATAAGACCATCCGAGGAATACCTTGCCGACTGCGGAGTCGATGACTGCCACACAAACCACGATTATACCGCTCCGGGAACATCTCCGTATGACACTGCGGAGATCGAGAGCGAGATGATCGGTCTGCTGAAGTCGGGCGAAAGGATACTCTGGTGCGGTAAGGCTGACAAAAATGCTCCGAAAGAATCGCGCAAGGAGAGTACCTCGGGCATTGGAATGGCTGTATTCTGGATAGTATTCTCAGCACTCTGGACTATCGGCACAGGTATCGGAACAGGAGGCATGGCAGTTGTTGTCGGAATACCGTTCATTGTCATCGGTATCTTCCTGCTCAAAGCGGCAATAAAGCGCAGCAAACAGGAGATACTTTACGCGATAACCGATCAGCGCGTTATCGTAAAGTCTGAAAAAGGAAACGCTTTCCATACGCTCAGGGACATAAGAGAATCGAGTGTCAACGAGTGTAAAAACGGATACGGCTTCATTACTTTTAATATGAAGGGTGCGGTCGCTCAGCTTCCGACTGCAAAGGGCAATTACACCCTTGCAGGAGCAGACACGTCCGTAACACTCTTCGCACTCAAAGACCCCAAGTCGGTCTACAATATCCTCAGAAGCGCGATAATCAGCGCCAAAACAGGAGGAAGAGGGGAATGAGCCGCATCGGTAAGGCTTTTTCAAAGCTCGCCGAGGACGGTGAGGAGTTGATCTGCTGCTTTGAACCGAAACCGCCTGTGTTCGGCAGACGTTTTATTCCCGTCATACTTCCGTTTGTGCTGTCATTCATCGTTTGCAGCGTATTTATTCAGTTCCGGTATAGGGAATACCTCAGCGGATTTCTGAAAGTGTGGCTCATTTTCGGAGCTGTGCTGCTGATACCTGTGCTGCTCGTGAATTGTGTGATCGGTCGTTTCTGTACAGATATTGCTGTTACCGACAGACGAGTTATAGTATTGAAAAACGGAAAGCTCAGAGAGATAAGGCTTTCGGAGACGGAGTGCGCTTTTTGCATGTCAGAGGAGTTCGGTATATTTGGACATCCCGTGAAAAGACTCGATGCAGATGACGGTCGTGCGGCACTCGAACCGACAGACGGGAGCGATTTGATAATTATTGAGAATGTCTCCGACCCGAAAGGCTTCTGCCATGCCGTAAACGATGTTCTGAGACGTTATTACATGCACGGCGAGACTCCTGCTGAGCGTCTTATGCGAGAAATCAATGAACTCGGCATTGACCCGAGCGATCAAAAATAAAGGAGGATCCGAAATGGGATCAATTGAAAATAATACAAGGGCAAAGGTGCTTATTGACGCCCTTCCCTATATCCAGAAATACAACAACAAGGTACTCGTTGTGAAGTACGGCGGAAACGCTATGACCAATGCAGAGCTTAAGGATGCCGTTATGACGGACATCGTGCTTCTCTCGCTGGTGGGTGTCAAGGTAGTTCTTGTGCACGGAGGCGGTCCTGAGATCAGCGATATGCTCAGGAGACTCAGCATCGAGAGTCGATTCATTGACGGACTCAGATATACCGATTCCGAAACCATAGACGTAGTAAAAATGGTGCTCGCAGGCAAGGTCAACAAGGAGCTCGTTCAGCTTCTCGCTCAGCACGGCGGCACTGCGGTAGGACTTTGCGGAATTGACGGAAGCATGCTCGTTGCAGAGCGCGTAGAGGGTACTGAGGGACAGGATCTCGGCTTTGTCGGCGATATCGTAAGCGTAAATACAAAGCCCATCACAGATGCCCTCGCAAACGGAAATATTCCCGTTATCGCTACCGTTGCAACAGACGAGCGCGGTAATACATACAATGTAAATGCGGATACAGCCGCTGCACGCATCGCTGCAGAGCTCGGTGCGGAAAACCTCATTCTTATGACCGACATCGCCGGTCTGCTCCGTGACAAGAACGACCCGTCAACACTCATTCCCGAGGTCAACGTAAGCGAGGTACCGTTCCTCAAGAGACAGGGCATTATCTCGGGAGGCATGATCCCGAAGATCGACTGCTGCGTTGAGGCAGTCCGCCGCGGCGTAAAAAAGACAGTGATAATTGACGGAAGAGTTCCGCACTCGATACTCATCGAAATACTCTCAAATGAGGGGATCGGAACACAATTTAGATAAACTATATTACAAATATACAAAAAATTTACGACAATTACAATTTGCTATTATTGATTTTATATGTCAATGAGCGTTATAATTATATATGGAGGAGTTCCGGTCGGCGATCGGGACGAAAGGAGAGTTCAGTGTTGAATACTATTGAGAAATTTGACAGCAGCGTTATGCAGACCTACGGAAGATTCCCGCTTGTTATGGATAACGGCAGAGGTGTTGAAGCTACAGACGAAAACGGAAAAAAATATATAGATCTCGGAAGCGGTATCGGTACGAACTCTCTCGGCTATTGCGATGAAAAATGGGCTGATGCTGTGTGTGCACAGGTAAGAGCAGTCCAGCATACCTCAAATTACTATTATACCAAGATACAGGCGGACTTTGCCGACATGCTCTGCAAGACTGCCGGCTTCAGCAGGGTTTTCTTCGGAAACAGCGGTGCAGAGGCAAATGAGTGTGCAATAAAGCTTGCGAGGAAGTACAGCTTCGATAAGTACGGCAAGGGCAGACACACGATAATCACCCTTGTGAATTCGTTTCACGGAAGAACCATTGCAACTCTTTCGGCTACGGGACAGGATGTTTTCCATAACTACTTCTTCCCGTTTCTCGAGGGCTTTGTCCATGTGACCGCAAACGACATCGACGACCTCAAGGCTAAGCTCGATGATACGGTATGTGCCGTTATGATAGAGTATGTTCAGGGCGAGGGCGGCGTCAATGCTCTCGATCAGGATTTCGTTGACGCTGTATTCGATATGTGCGCCGAGAAGGATGTTCTCGTCATTGCGGATGAGGTGCAGACCGGTATCGGACGTACCGGAAAATTTCTTGCAGGCGAATGGTTTGACCATAAGGCTGACATAGTTACCCTTGCAAAAGGACTTGCAGGCGGAGTGCCGATCGGCGCCTGTCTTGCTTCCGAAAAGTATGCGGATGTCCTCACTAAGGGCACGCACGGTTCTACGTTCGGAGGAAATCCCATTGCGTGCGCAGGCGGAAAGGCTGTCCTCGAGCGCGTTGTATCTGAGGGATTTCTCGATAATGTGCTCGCAAAATCGGAGTACATAAAAAAAGAACTCGAAAAAATCGACGAGGTCGAGTCGATAAGCGGACTCGGTCTTATGATCGGTATCACGCTTAAAACTAAAAATGCGGCAGAGGTCGTGAAAGAGGCTCTTGACAGAGGACTTCTCCTCCTCACGGCTAAAGATAAGGTTAGACTGCTGCCGCCGCTGACCATAGAAATGGATGATCTCAGGAATGGTCTGCGTATACTAAAGCAAATTCTGGAGGAATGATTATGGAGCTTATAGTATTACCAAAGGGAAATAAATTTATTGTTACGGATAAGAAAAACAGACTCTTGTATACGATAAAGAAGAAAGGCTTCGGCGCAAGATACGTTCTCCTTGATGCGAGCGACTACAATCTTTACACCCTTTTGCAGATCGAGGAAGGAAGCAAGCCGAGATTCCGAATGATACTGAACGATGATACATTCATGCTGTTGACGTGTAAGTCGCTTTTCCTCGACCCGACTATCGAGGGCAGAGGTCAGGGACTTGAATTCGACGTTGTCAGCAAGGATCGAAAGGAATTCAAGATAATCAGAAATAACGCTGAGGTAGGAGCTATCCATACCCAGATGATGCCGACAGGCGACCTCCAGTATGAGATCGAGATCGACAACAAAGCATTTGACGACTATATTCCGCTGTTTGCCATAGCTATTGAAAAAGCATTCGGCGATATGAACAAGAATAAGTAATTCAGACAGTGAAAGGATAAAAATATGAAGCACCTACTTAAAATGCTCGATCTGAGCACAGAAGATATATTAGATATTCTCAACCTTGCTGACCAGCTCAAGTATGAGCTCAAGCACGGCATNNCCTCATCCGCACCTCAAGGGCAAGACTCTCGGAATGATCTTCCAGAAGGCTTCTACAAGAACGAGGGTATCGTTTGAGACAGGCATGTATCAGCTTGGCGGATATCCGCTGTTTCTCTCGTCAAATGACCTCCAGATCGGCAGAGGCGAGCCCGTTCAGGATACGGCAAGAGTTCTCTCGCGTTACCTCGATGGCATAATGATCCGTACCTTTGAGCAGAAGGAGGTCGAGGATCTTGCTGAATACGGAAGCGTCCCGATCATCAACGGTCTTACCGATTTCTGTCATCCATGTCAGGTGCTTGCTGATCTGCTTACTATCCGTGAATTCAAGGGCAGCTTTGAAGGTTTGAAGATGTGCTTTATCGGTGACGGAAATAATATGGCAAACTCACTGATCGTAGGTTGTCTCAAGGTGGGTATGTCCGTAGCTATAGCGTGTCCGGACGATTATCAGCCTCCCAAGGAAATACTCGATTTTGCCGCAGGATATGGCGATAAGTTCGAGATGACCAATTCTCCGATGCAGGCTGCAAAGGATGCGGACGTGCTCATTACAGATGTATGGGCATCAATGGGTCAGGAAGGCGAAGCTGAGAAGAGGAGAGCTGCATTTGCAGGCTATCAGATCAATGATGAGCTTATGGCTGTTGCTCACGAAGATGCAATGGTTCTTCACTGTCTCCCTGCACACCGCGAGGAGGAGATCACCGAAAAGGTGTTCGAGGCTCACGCTAACGAGATCTTCGAGGAAGCCGAAAACAGACTCCATGCTCAGAAGGCTGTTATGGTTAAACTTATGGCAAATTGATTTGGGTATTTATATAAAGAAGCGAGGGCAGCTGCGGCTGTTCTTTGTTAAGGCAACACCGCACAAAGACCACCAAACGGCTTTGTGCGGTATTTGCTTAATGATATGAAAAGCATACCGTCTGCTTATTTGGACAGCGTATAAAGGAGCATATGCTCCTTTATTTTTTTTGAGAAATTAACGATTTCAAATCGTTGACAACATTACGGATGTGCATGATCTGTTCTGTGGACAAGCCTGATACGTCAAGAGTGCATTCGTTGGAAAGTCCGAGAAGATAGTCTGAGCTGACTGAAAATGTCTGTGCAATTTTGATCAGCATATCAATGGATGGCTGTATATTGCCGTTTTCCCAGTTGCTGATACACTGCTTTGTGACAAAAAGCTTTCTGCCAAATTGAATCTGGTTTAATCCCATTGATGTCCTTAATTCCTTTATACGTTCTTCAAACATGATATTACTCCTTTTAGTCAATTATTGCAATACTATTGTAAACTAACACTTGACAAAGTTGAAATACTATGGTATACTAATTTTGGACATTGGTGTTCATGAAAATTATACTATATAAGGAGGAGTATTTTATGTTTTGTAAAAATTGTGGAAGCGAAGTCAATGATGCAGCGGTTGCATGTTTGAAATGTGGTGCTGATCCGAAAAAAGGAAACAGTTATTGTGCTGCTTGCGGTGTTGAAGTAAATGAAAATCAGGTAGTGTGCTTGAAGTGTGGCAGCAAAATATCTACCGCTTCAACAGGCGGTTTTGGTAACAGTTTCGGCGGTTTCAAGAGATGTGCAGAAGGAAAATTGATTGCCGGTGTATGCTCGGGAATAGGGAAGATGTGGAACGTAACGCCTTGGTTAATTCGCGCTGCCTTTATTTTCTTGCCTGTTTGGCCGGTCTGGCTTGTAATTTACGTAGTTTTGGCAGGAAAGCCAATTGAATGATCCTGATGTTTTAAATCAGTGATTCCTTAAAAGTATGGCACACAGAATGCTATTAAATGCAAACTTGTGTGCCGTACTTGTGCAAAACGCACAAAATCGCTATGAAAAATATAACAATCTTATACTTGACAACCCAGTAAAAATATGGTATACTGAATAAGTCGCACGGAGAGCGGATGAAAAAACGCATCGAGCGACGATCACAACGAAAAAAACCTAAAA
>DHYN01000030.1:0-1634 GCA_002414125.1 Ruminococcus sp. UBA5129
CAGCGGTATCTGGCGAGAGGAGCGCAGCCGTGCACTCGACAACGTTGACCGCTCGGCAAAATTTGAGGCGTTCGGCTATGATATTGACGATGCCGCCGTAACGCTGACTCTCGATAACGCTCAAAAGGCAGGACTCAAGTCGCGTATCCATGTCGAGCAGGCAGATATTGCAAAATTCCGCCAGCCCGACGCCTCCACCGTCATCTGCAATCCTCCCTATGGCGAGCGGCTTCTCGAGCTGCGGGAGGCTGAAGATATATACAAGAAAATGGGTCGTGTTCTCGGAAAAGGCGGCTCTCAGCAAAGCTACATAATATCGCCGCATGAGCAGTTCGAGCAGTTCTTCGGAACTAATGCCCGTAAACGCCGCAAGCTCTACAACGGTATGATAAAATGTCAGCTCTATATGTACTTCTGACCTATGCTGCGTAAATTCGGTCGTTCTCTGCTCGGTCTGATCTATCCGAACCGCTGCCCTGTCTGCGGAGAATTTATCCCTGCTGACGGTGAGTTTTGCAAGCGTTGTACCGATGAACTAACGCCGTTTACCGATGAATTTAAGCCGATCGGAGCGGACGGCTTCACAGCAGCATTCGAGTATAACGATAAGATAAAGCCTGCGGTGATGCTTTTGAAGGACGGTATTTGCGGAAATGCTGCTTTTGCCCTCGGAAAAGCTCTCGCTCGCAGGCTGACCGAAACAGGGCTTGCCGAAAACTCAGACCTGCTGATCCCCGTTCCGCTTCACAAGAGGGACAAACGCCGCCGAGGATACAATCAGTCCGAACTGATAGCCAAGATCATCGGAATGGAGCTTGGTCTCCCGATGCGGAGCAATATTCTTGTGAAGCAAAAGCTCACCGATTCACAGAAAACGCTCTCAGCGGCAGAACGAAGGGTCAATCTCTCGGGAGCTTTTTCGGTCACGGATACCTCCGCTCTGTGCGGAAAGATCGTCATACTTATAGACGATGTGTGTACCACGGGAAGCACAATGGCGGAACTCACATCACTTCTCAAACGCTGCGGCGCAGCACAGGTTCGCTGCGCTTCGTGCTGCAAAACTATGAAACAAGGTGAAAAACATGACAGATCACAGTGAAAAGGCTTTCAAACTCTTTGCCGAGGGACGAAACTGCGCTCAGGCAGTTTTCCTCGCATTTACTGATGTTACGGGACTTGATGAGCAGACTGCTCTTATGCTCTCGTCATCGTTCGGCGGCGGAATGGGTCGCCTGCGTGAGGTTTGCGGAACGTGCTCGGCAATGTTCATGATCGCAGGTATGCTCTACGGCTACACCTCCAACAACGATGACAAGAAAAAAGCCGAACATTACAAGCGTATTCAATACCTCGCAGGACAGTTCAAGGAAAAACATGACACGATCATCTGCCGTGAGCTGCTCAGGTCGCTCAGTGTAGACAGCTCGCCTATCCCCGAAAAGCGTACTCCCGAGTACTATAAGGTGCGTCCGTGCGTGAAATTTGTCCGCACCGCAGCAGAAATACTCGACAGATATATCGCAGAAAATCCACCTGCCGCCAAGTAGCAACGGCTTTTACGTTTTTGTAAGCAGCATCGAAACGGTTATCGGAGTCTTTGTTCTCGGATTTTGTGCCAAGAGATGTATTTC
>DHYN01000030.1:1736-2085 GCA_002414125.1 Ruminococcus sp. UBA5129
CACTGCCTCGATCATGTATTCTTATCTACTACATGAAACTGCTTGAGGTTGCCGATCTTCTCGTTGCGCTCATCGAGGACACGCTCCACCTCAGACCACTCAAGTCCCTGATTTGCGCAGAGCACCATAACGTGATAGAGGAGGTCATTGATCTCGTTCATAAGCTCATCGTTGTCGCCGTTCTTGGCAGCGATAACCGTCTCTGTAGCTTCCTCGCCGATCTTCTTGCATATCTTGTCAACTCCCTTTTCAAAAAGGTAGCAGGTGTATGAATTTTCCTGAGCAGTGCCCGTCTCGAACTGCTTTCTTCTCTCCTTGATAACCTCAAATATCTCCTGATAAACTGTCA
>DHYN01000030.1:2103-21682 GCA_002414125.1 Ruminococcus sp. UBA5129
AGCTATAGCTTCCCGTATGGCACGCAACGCCTGTCTGCTCTACATTCACAAGCAGTGTATCGTTGTCGCAGTCGCCGTAGATCGAGACCACCTTTTGTAAGTGACCCGATGTTGCGCCCTTGTTCCAATATTCCTGTCTCGAACGGCTCCAGAACCATGTATAGCCTGTTTCGAGTGTTTTTTTCAGACTCTCCTTATTCATATATGCAAGCATGAGAACCGTTTTCGTGTTGACCTCGTAGCATATTGCAGGGATGAGCTCTCCCTTTGCAAAAAATTTATCGAGATCGTTCATGTCGATCTTTATCACTTTTTACCAGCCTCTTTCGTTAAATTTATCAACATCCACCTTGTTGAGCAGCAGATAATATCCCTGTTTTTCGGGGTCGATCTCCGCGGTCAAGCTATACCCGTCCGTTGTCTGACCCTTTACCTCGTGGAGAATCTGCTCCTCATAGGTGAAATAGTATATCGCGGGCTTGAAATTCTCCTCGCTCTGATCGGGCACAAAAATAAGCTCAGGATCATATGTCATGGTAAGCTCGGCACTCTCGATCGGGTAATCCCAGTGCAGACCGTAGTTAGCGCCCATGTATCCGACCATACTGGGATTGAGCAGTATATTCGATTTGGCAACACCCAAACGAAAGCTGTCCAGCGCCCATTTATCGGCAGTCACTATCACCGAAACGGTGATAGCTTTGTTTGCATTTCTTATGTCATCACTGGAGTAAGTCCTCGTCTCGGTCGGTATCGACGCGCGCTCGTAAGTCGGGTCGGTATAATAGCGAACAAGCTCGTTCCAGTCGGAAACGCCTATATCTGCAATATCCGTGACCTTTCCTTTACATCCGACAGTTTCCGAACCCTCATAGCCGCAGAACACATTCTCGATGTCGGCGTTGTTATCCTTGAAAACGATGATGTACTCCATACCGCTGAGATTCTTAGAGCTTTGAAGTACCTCAGTCCCAAATCCTCCGTCATCTTCTATTGTTCCGTAAACAACGCTTTCTGTCTGAAGATCATAGAAATACATGTCCGCGGTCAGAAATATTGCCGCCGCACTCCATTTATCTGCTTTTACTGACGGCTTCTTCTTTGAAGCCTCCGATGCGGTCTCGGATTCCTCAACGAGCGAGACTTCCTCTATGACCGATGACTCAGAGCGTTGAGAACGCCTGCTCTCTTTCTTTTCGCCGCATCCGCCGAGAACTGCGAGTGCCGCGATGCACAGTATTATTCCTTTTTTCATAATATGACCTCTGCCAATCCGCTGAACCATTCCTCAAGAGCTCCCCATACAAACATGAACACAACGAACATACACAGAGTAACGGAAACCTCCGCAGCAAACCGTTTAAGCTTTTTCTCCTCACGGCTGTATACTATTATGTCGAGAGCGAACGCCGCGATGCACAGAATGAGCGAGATGCTTCCTGCTATCACGAAAAACGGGTGCGAGTAAGGGTGCTTCGATGGTTGATAATCAAATAAGCAGAACACGCTGATATAGCTGTAGAGTCCGAGACTGCCGAAAATAATGTATATCAGCGGACTTATGTATCGGAGGAGTTTACCGGCTTTCATCTCACGATCACTCCATTGTTTCTGCAATGCTCCTTGACCTGCTGAACGGTCAGCTCCCTAAAGTGAAAGAGCGATGCCGCAAGAGCCGCTGTAGCACCTGTTTTTTCAAATACTTCCGAAAAATCGTCTATTTTACCTGCTCCGCCGCTTGCGATCACAGGTATACTGCAATTATCACACACGGCTTTCAGCATTTCAATGTCAAAGCCGTTCTTCGTACCGTCAGCATCTATCGAATTAAGACATATCTCGCCTGCGCCAAGCTGTTCTATCTGCTTCACCCAGTCGATGAGATCTATTCCCATGTCAACTCGTCCGCCGTTGATATATACCGTCCATTTATGATCGGCGATCATCTTAGCATCAATGCCCACGCAAATGCACTGGCTTCCGAAAATATCCGCGCCGTCCTTGATGAGCTGCGGATTCTTCACAGCCTGAGAGTTCACCGAGACCTTATCCGCACCTGCACGAAGCGTCTCGCGGATGTCGTCCACCGACTTTATGCCTCCGCCGACGGTGAGCGGTACGAAAACCTTCTTAGCCGTATCACGCACTACATCGAGGAAAACTCCTCTCCCCTCGTAGGATGCCGTTATATCATAAAAAACTATCTCATCCGCACCCTGACGGTTGTACTCCTCAGCGCACTCTACAGGGTCTCCGACATCGCGAATGCCCTCGAAATTCACGCCCTTTACTACCTTGCCGTTTCGCACGTCAAGGCATGGGATAATTCTTTTTGCAAGCATTTTTTACACCTCCGAATACCTGATCGCCTCACGCAGATCGAGCGTGCCCTTGTAAATGGACTTGCCGCAGATAGTGCCGTAAAGACCCATTTCCTTGCAGGCGATGATGTCCGCCATTGTGTGAACTCCGCCGCTTGCAACGATATTTGCACGACCCTCAGTCGCCTTTGCGAGCTCTCTGAGCTGATCGACGTTCACACCGCTGAGTGTGCCGTCCTTTGAGATGTCCGTGAAGATGAAGTACTTCACACCTGCCCCGATCATCTTATCGGCAAGCTCGATATAATTCACATCTGAGCTTTCAAGCCAGCCTTCGGTTGCGACCATACCATTGACAGCATCAATTCCGACAACGATTTTTTCACTGCCGAATTTTTCAACAGCATCACTCACAAGCTTGGGGTTCTTGAGCGCAACAGAGCCGAGAATGACTCTCTCAATGCCCATACCAAGGTACTCCTCGATCGTTTCAAGGCTTCTTATACCGCCGCCGAGCTCGACCTTGAGGTTTGTTTTCTCGGCAACGTCTGTGTAAATTTTGGTATTTACGGGTCTGCCCTCTTTAGCGCCGTCAAGGTCTACCATATGTATCCACTCAGCGCCTACTTCCTCGAAGCCCTTTGCAGTCTCGAGGTAGTCCGATGCGACCTTTTCGACCGTAGAGAAATCGCCTTTGAACAGACGGACACAGTTTCCGTCCTTAATATCTATCGCAGGGAAAATTATCATCCTATAAGTCCTCCGAAATTTCTGAGTATTTTAAGTCCCGTATCACCGCTCTTTTCGGGGTGGAACTGCGCTCCGTAAACAAAATTCCCATCGAAAACCAGCGCAGGAACTCTTCCGCCGTACTCGCTGTATGCGGCGATATTCTTATCCTCGCACTCAGCCTTGTAGGAATGTACGAAATAAACATACTCGTTGTCACCGATACCGCTAAGGAGTCTACAATCATTGAGTTTTTCGAGCTTGTTCCAGCCCATGTGGGGTATGATAAGATCGTGCTCCTCCATTTTGAGAACGCTTCCGCCGATGAGACCGAGTCCGTCACACTCCTCAAATTCGTATCCCTTTTCAAAGAGCATCTGCATTCCGAGGCAGATACCAAGAAGCGGCTTTTTTGCAGCCTGCTCCTTGATTGTTTCAACAAGTCCGGTACTGTCAAGCATTCTCATTGCAGCCGGAAAGGCTCCGACTCCGGGAAGAATGACCGCATCGGCAGCCTCGATCGAAGCCTTGTCCGAGACCAGTCTGCTCTCGAGACCGAGGTAGTCAAGTGCATTCTTCACACTAAAAATATTTCCTGCGCCATAGTCAATTATCGCGATCATCAGAGAACTCCTTTCGTTGAAAGCGTTGTTCCGTCGCTGTTATATGCGACAGCCTCCTTGAGTGAATGAGCGACCGATTTGTATATCGCCTCGCACTTGTGGTGGTCGTTAGAGCCGTACATGAGATTTATATGAAGCGTAATTCCCGCATTGAATGCGAACGCACGGAAAAATTCCTCCGTCAGACATAGGTCATACTCTCCGCAGCTCTGATTCGTGAAGTCCGCATTGAACACGAGAAACGGTCTGTTGCTGAGGTCGAGACTTGTCATTGCAAGCGACTCGTCCATAGGGATATAAGATGTTCCGTACCGCACGATACCCGACTTGTCGCCGAGCGCCTGTCCGAGCGCCTGTCCGAGCGCGATACCCGTATCCTCGACAGTATGATGACCGTCAACGAACAAGTCGCCCGTGACCTTTATCGTCATGCTGATACCGCTGTGCACCGACAGTGCAGTCAGCATATGGTCGAAAAAGCCTATACCTGTGGAAATATCCGCTGTACCGCAGCCGTCGAGTACAGCTTTGACAGTGATGTCGGTCTCACGGGTCTTTCTGTTCACTTCGCCTGTTCTAACTGCCTTAATCATTTCAGAATTTCCTCCAATGCATCAAACAGTGAATCCATTTCGGCGTCTGTACCAACGGTTATACGCAGATAGTTGCCGATCATGGGCTTATTCCAGTAGCGGACGTATATCCTGCGCTTCTTGAGCTCTTCAAAGATCTCGGATGCAGGCTTGTCCTTGTGACTTGCAAAGATGAAATTGCTCTTTGAGTCGGGAAACGTGAATCCCAGCTCCGCAAGTCTCTTTTTCGAGCGCTCTCTTGTTGCAATGATCCTGCCCACGGTTTCGCAGAAGTACTCCTCATCGCGGACAGCCTCCGCGCCGCAGAGCTGCGTAACTGTGTTCATGGTGTAAGAGTTCACCGAAAATTTCACATCGTTCATGTACTTGATAAGACGCTCGCTTCCTATCGCGAAGCCTATTCTCATTCCCGCCATAGAACGCGATTTCGAGTAGGTCTGAATGACGAGGACATTGTCGTACTTCTCAACAAACGGCAGGCAGCTCTGTCCGCCGAAGTCAATATACGCCTCATCTATCATAACTACCGAATCGGGATTTGCCTTAATGATCTCCTCGATCATATCAACGCTCTCAAGCACTCCCGTGGGAGCGTTCGGATTCGGGAATATGATACCGCCGTTCTCGCACTTGTAACCTTGCGGATCGATAGTAAAATCATCACGAAGCGGAACTGTCCTGTACGGGATGCGGTAGACATCAGCCCACACATCGTAGAATGAATATGTTATGTTCGGGAAAAGTATTGGCTTATCCGAACCGAAGAAAGTCATGAATGCCATTGAAATAACGTCATCCGAGCCGACTCCCACGAACACCTGCGATGGCTTCACTCCGTATCTTTCGGCAATAGCGTCAACAAGGATCTCGGCATCGGGCGACGGATAAAGCCTCATCCTGCCGTAGTCAAAATCTTCCAATATCTTTCTGACTCTCGGTGACGGCGGATAGGGGTTCTCATTTGTATTGAGCTTTATGATGTCCATTTCCTTTGGCTGTTCGCCCGGGATATACGGAACTACCTTGCGGATATAGGACTCCCATTTTCTTTCAGCGCTCATTTTGTATCACTTCCTGTAATCAGTATAGCAGGGGCCAAGATTTCCCTCTGCTTTACGTTTTTTATACTAATCCTCAAATCTGACCTTGATGGCGTTGGCGTGAGCTGTAAGACCCTCTCTCTCGGCGATGAGAATAATGTCGTCCTTAGCCTCTCTGAGCGCCTCCTCAGTGTAGTAGATGTAGCTCGAACGCTTTGTGAAGCTCGCAACTCCGAGCGGCGAGAAGAAGCGTGCCGTTCCGCTCGTAGGGAGAACGTGGTTAGGACCTGCAAAATAGTCACCGAGCGGCTCGGACGCATAGTGTCCGAGGAAGATCGAGCCTGCGTTGTCGAGACTTCCGAGAAGCTCCATTGGATTCTCCATAAGGACTTCAAGGTGCTCGGGAGCGATCTCGTTTGCAAGCTCTACAGCACATGCACGGCAGTCCGTGATGATGATAGCGCCGTAATCGTCAAGCGACTTCGTAATGATCTCATTGCGCGAGAGGTATTCCTTCTGACGTTCAATCTCAGCGATAGTAGCATCGGCAAGCTCTTCGCTCGTAGTTACCATGATAGCCGATGCGAGCACATCGTGTTCAGCCTGCGACATAAGGTCGGCAGCGGCGAACTTCGGATTTGCGGTCTTATCTGCGAGAACGAGTATCTCGCTCGGACCTGCGATCATATCAATATCAACAACTCCGTAGAGAAGCTTCTTTGCCGTAGCAACATAGATATTTCCCGGACCTACTATCTTATCGCACTTCGGGATCTCCTCTGTACCGTAAGCGAGCGCTGCGATAGCCTGTGCACCGCCCGAGAGGAACACTCTGTCAACACCGCAGATAGCTGCTGCAACGAGAATATCCTTATTTGGAGTGCCGTCCTTGAGAGGCGGAGTCACCATGACGATCTCCTTAACGCCTGCGATTTTGGCAGGGATAGCGTTCATGAGAACACTCGAGGGATACGCAGCCGTACCGCCCGGAACGTAGAGTCCGACTCTCTCGAGACCCCTCACGCGCTGACCGAGGATAACTCCGTTCTCCTTGGGGTTGATGAAGCCCTGCTCACGCTGTCTGTTGTGGAAATCGGCGATATTCTCCATAGCATCGAGGAGCGCATTTACGAAATCCTCATCTGCCTCGTTGAGCGCATCGTTGATGACGTCTCTCGGTACCTCGTAATACTCGGGGAGACTTCCGTCAAATTTAAGTGTGTATCTCTTTACAGCCTCATCGCCGTTTTCCTTGACGTCCTCGATGATAGCAGTAACCGTTTCGGTCACCTTTTTATTTGTCTCGCCGCTTCTCTTTTTGAGTTCATTGAGAAATGCGACCTCGTCTGTTCCGTTTGCAAAAATCTTCTTCATTACAGGTTCTCCTCTATAAGTGTTATAAGTCTGTCGATCTCAGCGTGTCTGAGCTTCAGGCTTACCGTATTTGCGATGAGTCTTGCGGAGATCGGTGCAACGTCCTCGATCACCTCGAGACCGTTCTCCTTGAGCGTAGTACCCGTCTCCACTATATCGACTATACCGTCTGCAAGCTCAAGGAGCGGTGCAAGCTCGACCGAGCCTTCGATCTTGATTATTTCGGTATCCATGCCCTTTTTCTCAAAGAAGCTTCGTGTTACGTTCGGATATTTTGTAGCAATAGTCTTAATGCCGTAGCCGTTGTAGAAATCATACCCTTTTTTCGTTGCGAGAGCGAATTTGCAGCGTCCGAAGCCGAGATCCACGAGTTCAAAGAACTTGCCTCTCATCTCCATGATAGTGTCCTTGCCGACAACGCCCATATCGCACACGCCGTGCTCCACATAGGTGATAACATCGTTTGCCTTTGCGAGAACGACCTCGAGGTTCGCATCGGGAACAGGCAGGATAAGCTTTCTACCCTTCTCACGAACTGCCGTACAGTCAAAGCCGAGCTTTTCGAGGAGTCCCACAGTATCCTTTTCGAGTCTGCCCTTGGTGAGGGCTATTCTTATAGGCTTGCTCATTCTTCAACCTCCTTGCTTTCGCCGTTGACTATGACTACTTTTGCGATTTTCTTTTCCTTAGCGTACTCACGGACTGTATCGAGGTCGTCCGAGAGCGCATTTTCAACGATAAGACCCTGTGCTCTCAGACGCTGAGCCTCCTTGAATGCTGCCACACGGCATCCGTCTGCCGCAAACACAACAGCATCCGCGCCGTTAGCTGTCTTAGTCTGCACGTTTTTAGCCATTGCTTTCTCGATGCCGTTGACATTGACGCCAAAGCCGACCGCGGGCACATCATAGCCGAATTCCGAGATGAGCCTGTCATATCGTCCGCCCGAGATAACCTCGTCACCGTGACCCTGAAGATAGCCTTTTATTATGAGACCCGTATAGTAGTCAGTCTTGTTTACGAGACCCAGATCCACAGTGATCGTACCGTTTTCGCCGCATATCTCGGAAGCCTCGCAATAGATCTCGCGAAGCTCATCGAGAACCTCCTTGATACCGTCAATAGGCATAAGCTGAGCAGCCTTGTCGAATACCTCCTCGCCTCCGAATAGTGCAGGAAGCTTTTTGAGTGCGGTCGTGACCGTATTGTTTCCGATAGAATCAAGCATGTCGTTGAGCGCAGGGAAATTCTTTGTCTCTATGAGCTTGCGAATCGTTTCTTTATCGTGTTCGGTCACACCGAGGTGGCTGACAAGGCACTTGAAAATGCCTATGTGACCAAGTTCAAGCGAGTAAGTCAGTCCGAACGAGCTGAGAGCCTCGGCAGCCATTGAGATCACCTCGAGATCGGCAGTCCTCAGAGGCGAACCGATAAGCTCGATGCCTGCCTGTGAGATCTCATCGCTTCTGCCCTTGAGCGCAGGCTCGGGACGATATACCGTCTGATCGTAGCAAAGCCTCAGCGGCAACATAGCGTCTTTAAGGCGTGTTGCAACGACTCTTGCGATCGGCATTGTCGAATCGGGTCTCATTACGAGAAGCCGCCCCTTGTTATCGGTAAGCTTGTACATATTCTCCTGCGGAAAATACGATGAATTGAGATTGAAAACATCGTAGAATTCGAGTCCGGGCGTTATCATCTCGCTGTAGCCGCATCCTATAAAAAGTCCGAGAAGCCTGCTCTCTATATCGCGTCTGACAGCGCACTCGCCGAAAAGAAGATCTCGTGTTCCTTCGGGAGTGATAAGGTCGTAATTTTTCATAAATACCTCCAAAGCATCACTTTAGCGTGCTAACATGCTAACATGATACCATATTATCATAAAAAAGTCAAGTTAAAAAAAGCTCATTTGAGTAGAATCGGGAAGATTTCCCAAAGCTCCTATGTTTTTCAACATGTCAATTGTGGTTTTTGACACACCACTCATCTGCTGGAACTCCTCTACCGAGATGAATCCGCCACGCTGAACGGCTTCATAAATTCCCTTTGCGGCGTTCTCACCGACACCGCTCATAGCCGCGAACGGTATTCTGAGCTTGCCGTCCTCAAGAAGATAATCCACCGCGTGCGACTTGAAAAGGTCGATCGGCAGGAACTCATATCCGCGGCAGAGCATTTCATTTGCGATCAAAAGTATTTCGTACAGATCGCTCTCCTTTTTACTTCTTGCATTGCCGAGCTCGAGCAGCTCCTCTATCTTCGCGCGTACCGCAGTCTTGCCCTGAACTACAAGCTCGGCATCCATATCCTGACCTCTTACCGAAAAGTAGGTCGCATAATACTCGAGCGGTTTTCTCAGCTTGAACCAACCGAGCTTGATTGCCGCGATAACGTATGCGGCGGCGTGAGCCTTGGGGAACATGTATTTGATCTTGAGACAGCTATCGATATACCACTGCGGGACGTTGTGATCGAGAAGCATCTGTATTCTCTCTGGAGTGAACGTTTTAGGAGCCTTTCCCTTACGTGTGTCCTCCATGATTTGAAACGCCTGCTTCGGCTCAACACCCTTGTACAGCAGGTAGGTCATGATGCTGTCACGCGTTCCGATAACCTCTGAGATCGTGCACGTTCCGTTGGCGATGAGATCCTTTGCATTGCCGAGCCATACGTCCGTACCGTGCGACAGTCCCGAGATTTGCAGGAAGTCACCGAATTTCGTGGGTTTTGCATCAAGGAGCATACCGATCGTGAAATTAGTTCCCATTTCGGGAAGTCCGAGACTTCCCGTCTTGCAGAATATCTCCTCGCTCGTAACATCGAGCACAGAGCAGTCGGTACACATTTTTATTACATCTGGATCGGATGTCGGAACGTCCTTTATCTCTATTCCCGTAAGGTCTTCAAGGTGCTTATACAGTGTCGGAACAACGTGTCCGAGCTCATCGAGCTTGAGGATAGTATCGTGGAGCGAATGAAAGTCGAAATGCGTTGTAATGATGTCCGAATCGGCGGAATCGGCAGGATGCTGGATCGGTGTAAAGTCGTAGACCTCATAATCCGACGGGACAACTACCATTCCTCCCGGGTGCTGACCTGTCGTCCTTTTTACGCCTGTGCAGCCGATCGCGAGACGGCTCATTTCGCTGTTATTGAGCTGGATACCTGTCTCCTCACAGTATTTCTTGACATATCCGTAAGCTGTTTTCTCCTGAACGCCCGAGATCGTGCCTGCCTTGAACACGTTCGCCTTGCCGAACTNNTTTGTTCGGTATAACGGTGGGCACTCGACTGATACTCACCCGAGAAATTCAGATCAATATCGGGAGCTTTATCGCCGTCAAATCCGAGGAACGTCTCAAACGGTATGTCGTGACCCTCACGAAGCAGCTCCGCTCCGCACTTAGGACATGTTTTCGGCGGCAGATCATAGCCTGAGCCGTAAACGCCGTCGAGCACAAATTCGCTGTACTTGCACTCGCGGCAGATGTAATGCGGTGCAAGGGGATTTACCTCGGAGATACCAGCCATATTTGCAACGAATGACGATCCGACAGAACCTCGCGAGCCTACGAGATAACCGTTATCCACCGAGTTCCACACGAGCTTCTGAGCGATGATATAGAGCACTGAGAAACCGTGCTTTATGATAGACGAAAGCTCGCGGTCGAGACGCTTTTCAACTATCTCCGGAAGCGGATCGCCGTAGATCTCGTATGCCTTGTCGTGGGTGATCTTAACAAGCTCTTCCTCTGCACCGTCTATCGTGGGAGTAAACGTACCCTTTGGTATCGGACGGATCACCTCGATCATATCGGCGATCGCGTTGGTGTTGGTGATGACGACCTCCTTAGCCTTTTCCTCACCAAGATAAGCAAATTCCTTAAGCATCTCGTCAGTCGTTCTGAAATAGAGCGGAGCCTGATTCTCGGCATCGCGGAAGCCCATTGTCGCAAGGAGTATCTTTCGGTAAACCGCATCCTTCGGGTCGATGAAGTGGACATCGCATGTCGCGCAGACTGGGATATTGAGCTTCTCGCCGAGAGCGACTATGCGCCTGTTGTAATCCTCAAGTTCCCTTTCGTCCTCTGCCGTGCCCTCTCTAATGAGGAACGCGTTGTTCGCGATAGGCTGTATCTCAAGGTAATCGTAGTATTCAGCGATATTCTCAAGCTCCTCATCCGACTTGCCCGAGAGCATTGCACGGAAAAGCTCTCCCGATTCACAGGCGCTTCCGAAAATAAGACCCTCGCGATGCTTGTCGAGCACTGATCTCGGGATCAGCGGTTTTTTGTAGAAGTAATCGAGGTGACTGCACGAAACGAGCTTGTAAAGGTTTTTCAAGCCTGCCTGATTGCGGACGAGTATGATGTGGTGGAACGATCTCAGCTTCTTCACGTCGATCTTATCCGACCAGCGGTTAAGCTCCTCGAGACGGTCAAACGACTCCTGCTTCTGCATTCTGCCTATGATCTCGACATATATCCTCGAAAGCATAAAGGCATCATCGGAGGCGCGGTGGTGGTCGAATTTACCCAGCTTGAGCAGCTTAGCCATGAAGTCGAGCTTATGCCTGCTGTGCTCGGGGAAAACCGCCTGACACAGCACAAGAGTGTCGAGCCAGTTGTAGTCGAAAGCAATACCGCATCTCTCGCAGGTGCGGTTGATAAAGGTGGTGTCGAAGGTGGCATTGTGAGCGGCAAGAACAGGTCTATCGCCGCAGAATTCCATGAATTTGCGCATAGCCTCCTCCTCGGACGGAGCATCGGCTACCATAATGTCGGTAATGCCTGTGAGCTCGGTGATCTCTGCGGGAATAGGCATTTGCGGATTCACGAATGTATTAAAATTATCCACCACTTGCAGATTTTTCAGCTTTACAGCGCCGATCTCGGTAAGCCTGTCCTTTTTAAAGCTCAGACCTGTCGTCTCAACGTCAAAGACGATGATCTCATCGCTGATCTTCCTGTCATCGGGCTTTTTAAGTATCTTAGGCTTGTCGGTATCGTTGACTACATAAGCCTCGCAGCCGTAGATCGCCTTGAAATCCTTAGGCATGTTGTACATCGCATCCGGAAACGACTGCACAACTCCGTGATCGGTGATAGCCATAGCCTGATGCCCCCATGAAGCGGCGCGGTTGATGAGTGTGATGACATCGGTAACAGCATCCATCTGGGACATATTCGTGTGGCAATGGAGCTCAACGCGCTTTTCGGGATAAGTATCGGTTTTCGGAATACGCTTCACCTTGATGATCGAGTTGGGCATCATTGTGATGTCGTGCGCATAGGTATCGTAATCGACCTTACCCGAAACGAGCAAAGTCGTTCCTTTCTTTATCGAACCGAGGTCGATGCTCTCAAGCTCCTCTTTTTTGAGGAAAAGCTTGAGCATCAGCGAACCGCTGTAATCGGTGATATTGAACGTAGCTACGGTCTTTTCGTTGCGCAGCTCCTTGATCTCCGAAGCGAACACGTCGCCTACGATGACGATATTCTTCTGACCGAGCATCTGGACTGCATAGGCAATAGAGACAGGAGCTTCACGGATAGCACGTCCCTTGATTATCTCGGCTGATTCCTTGTCAAAGCTCTGATCGAGGGATGATATATCGACCGATCGTGTCGGCACTGCCGCAGCGCGCTCCTCGGCAGCCTTTTCCTCGGCTGTCATGATATGACCGAGCTGATCGCTGTAATCAGGCATCTCGGCAGCCATTCGCTCCTGCAGATCCTCAAAAGCCTTTGCCGCAGCCTTGTCGTCGCCACTCAGCTCCACATTTATCTTCACGCCGAACTGATTGTATATCAACTGAGAAAGCTTTCTTCCGAAACCTGCATTTTCGAGGATCTCACGTCCGCCGTGACTGAGTCCGAAGCTGAGAATATTGCCGTTTAAGCTGATCTGTGCACCCTCGAGAAAGCCGTTCACCGCGCTCACCTCACGTCTGAGCAGCATGAGCATATCATCCATGCAGCCGAGTCCGAAAAGCTCCTGGGGATAGCGGCAGTTCAGCCTCACCCAGTCGGTCTTTATCGCGGTCTCGAGACTGCGCTCAAAAGCGAAAGCATCGCTGCTCGGGACAAGCTTCTCAAACCTTGCAAAAAGCGAGATCTTGTCCATTTTATCCGAATATGTAAGTCTGAAAAGCTCACCGCAGCGAATGCTCTCAGGTATCTCAGCCTCGATATCTTTCAGAAAGTCAGATATTTTAACATTCATGGTTTAAAGCTGCTCTATCTCCCTAAGGAGCTCGGCAACAATGTCCTCCTCTTTGATTTTTCTCAGTATCTCACCCTTACGGAAGATGATAGCGCAGCCCTCGCCGCCTGCAATTCCGATGTCAGCCTCGCGAGCTTCACCGGGACCGTTCACGGCACATCCCATTACTGCGACCGTAATGTTCTTGTCGATCCCGACGACTGCCTCCTCGACAGCCTTTGCTGCGCTGACGAGGTCGATCCTCGTGCGTCCGCAGGTCGGGCATGAGACGAGCTTCACACCGCCGCGCTTTCCGACTGCACGGNNATCGGCGGCAGCCCTGATCTCCTTGATCGGGTCATCCGTGAGAGAAACGCGGATAGTCTCGCCAATGCCGTCACAGAGCAGCGAACCTATTCCGACTGATGACTTGATGAGTCCCATTCTCTCGGTTCCTGCCTCGGTAACGCCAAGATGAAGCGGATAGCTGCACTTTTCGGCAGCAAGTCTGTATGATTCGATCATTCTTCCGACGTCGGAGGATTTGATCGAGATAACAATATCGTTGAAGTCAAAGCGTTCGAGAAGTGCCGCATGACCCATTGCACTCTCAACGAGAGCCTGCGGTGTCGGCGAACCGTATTTTGCAAGGAGCTCCTTTTCGAGAGAGCCTGAATTAACGCCTATCCTTATAGGGATATTCTTTTCTCTGCAAGTATCGGCAACCTGCTTGACTCTGTCCATGTCACCGATATTTCCCGGATTGATGCGTATCTTGTCAACGCCTGCGGCAGCAGCCTCAAGGGCGAGGCGGTAATCGAAATGGATGTCCGCAACGAGCGGTATCTTCACAGCCTCCTTGATAGCAGGAATGAGCTTCACAGCCTCCTTGTCGGGTATAGCCGCACGAATGATCTCACAACCGGCAGCCTCGAGCTCAACAGCCTGACGGACGCTTCCCTTGATATCATCAGAGCGCTTGTTAAGCATCGACTGGATATATATATGCTTTCCGTCGAGGACACAGTCCCCGACCTTGACGGGTCTTACGTTTCTCATAGTGATCCTCCTTTAACCGCCTTTTACGAGACGGATTATATCATTGTACGTCGCGAAAATCATAAGTCCGAACAGCAGGACGATTCCGACAAGATGGACTATTCCCTCGTGCTCGGGCTTAACGGGCTTCCTGCGGACAAGCTCTATCAGACAGAAGAGAAGTCTGCCGCCGTCGAGTCCGGGTATCGGGAGAAGGTTCATAAAGCCGATATTAATGGTCAGAAGCGCGGTAAGGTAGAGCAGTGAATCCACCTTTTCCCTGGCAGTCTCGCCCTGATTTGCAGTCTCATTGATAGTCGTCACCACGCCCACGGGACCCGAGAGCTCCTCGACCTTGTACTTGCCTGTAACGAGATCCCGAAGCGATACCCATACAAGTCGTCCGATAGCCACACTGTCCTTCACGGAATATCCGAGCACCGATGCGGGAGTCTTTTTGACGTATTCCAGACCAAAGTCGATCGTTCCGCCGCTTACCTTGTTGTAGAAGCTGACATTCTCGAATTCAATCTCCTCCCCGTCGCGGAGAACCGTGACATCGTGCTCGGACGACTGTGAGAACATGTATCCGATGTCTGTGGTGGAGAGGATTTTCATGCCGTCCATTTCTACGATAATATCGCCGTGGCGGAGACCGGCATCGTAGCTTCCGGACATGTATTCAAAAGTTCCGTCCTCAAATCCCTCATAAGAGAATCCCCTGATCTTCATTGTCGGTACGGAATCGCTCATACAAGTCATAACAGATACCGCAACAAGTCCGAGGATAAAATTCATCATCGCACCCGCAACGAGTACTATCATCCTCTTCCAGAGCTTCTGATTGCGGAAGCTCCTCGGATCGCTGCCCGACTCATCCTCGCCCTCCATAGCGCAGTAGCCGCCGATTGGGAGTAGTCTGAGCGAGTATTGTGTCTCGCCTTTGGTAAAGCCGAACAGCCTCGGTCCCATACCGACTGCAAATTCCAGAACACGCACTCCGCTGAGCTTGGCACAGATGAAGTGACCGAATTCGTGGATAGTTACGATTAGTCCGAATATAATGATCGCAATTATATAACCCATAAGAAATTTTTATCCTTTCAGTAAAACGGCTCAGCCCATTGCGATGCCGTTGACGTAGTCCCTTGCCATTTGATCGGCACGCATTACATCCTCATAGCAAGTGATGTCGAAGCGCTCAAACCTATCCGTTACCGATGAAACGATCTCGCCGATCTCGATGAAGCTTATCTTGTCATTGAGGAAAAGTCCGACAGCCTCCTCGTTTGCGGAATTCACAAGACACGGGTAAGCTCCTCCCATAGAAACAGCCTTTATCGCCGCGCTGAGACACTTGAACGTCTCATAATCAGGCTTGCCGAACGTGAGCGTTCCGTAGTCGATAAGCGAGAGCCGCTTTGTAGGACACTCCATTCTGTCAGGATAGAGCAGCGCATACTGGATAGGTATCTTCATATCAGGCACACCGAGCTGCGCGATGACGGAGAAATCGTTGTATTCGACAGCAGAGTGGATCACGCTCTGTCGGTGAACAACGATCTCGATCTGCTCTGGAATCAGGTCGAAAAGCCACTTAGCCTCGATAAACTCAAGACCCTTGTTCATGAGTGTAGCGGAGTCGATAGTGATCTTGTTTCCCATATCCCAGTTCGGGTGTCTGAGAGCATCAGCCTTTGTGACACTGCGAAGCTCGTCATAGGACTTTCCGTAGAAAGGACCTCCAGAAGCGGTGAGTATGATCTTACTGAGCTGTGAACGCTTATTTCCCTGCAAGCACTGGAATATAGCCGAATGCTCGCTGTCAACGGGATATATCTTCACGCCTTTTTCCTTTGCCAGACCCATTACAAGCTCTCCGCCTGCAACGAGTGTTTCCTTATTGGCGAGGGCAATATCCTTGCCTGCCTCTATCGCGGTCAGAGTCGGGAGCAGTCCCACCATTCCGACAACGGAGTTGAGTATGATGTCAGCCTCGTCGAGCGATGCGAGCCTGCAAAGACCCTCCATTCCGCAAAGGATCTCGGCTGAGGTGTCGGCGAGACGGCTTTTCAGCTCGGAAAATTTATCCTCATTGTATATGCACACATACTTTGCGCCGAATTTTCTCGCCTGCTCCTCAAGCAGACCGATATTCGCCCTTGCGGCAACGGCGATCACGTCAAATCCGTGTTTTTCGCAGACCTCTAAAGCCTGTGTGCCGATAGAACCGGTCGAGCCGAGTATGGAAATCTTCTTATTCATTCATAAGTCTCCCCTTTTTCAAGGATATGTTATTTTATCCGATAAAATGCGAAAGGGACTAATCCGAAGTTAGTCACCTTTCAAAAGTATTCTATAGAATGCCAAATCCCAGCATGCGTCCGATCACCAAAAGGGCGTAAAAGGTCGGAACGACAAACAGAATGCTGTCGAACCTGTCCATAAGACCGCCGTGACCGGGCATGATCCTGCCATAATCTTTGAATCCGATCTGACGCTTCACCATTGATGCCGAAAGATCTCCGATCGTGCCGACCACTGCGCATAATACGCCTATAATAAAGGCAATGACGAGCGTTGACGGCTCAAAGCCTTTGTTAACGCAAAAGGCTGCCGCATAGGCAACGCCTGTCGTGATAATGCCGCCAATAAAGCCCTCTATGGTCTTTTTGGGACTTATCTCCGGACAGAGCTTATGCTTTCCGATTGCAACGCCTGTGAAGTACGCACCCGTATCGGCGATCCATGCTCCGCAAAGACCTATCACAAGCATGAACAGGTTGTACTCCCTGTCGATGCGTATCATTGTACACATAGCCTGCGGAACTAAGATCATCGCCGCAAGCACAAAAAAGACCTGCTCGTAGCGTATCTCCTTGTGCTTTTTCAGCCATGTAATAAATACCGCTATAGTCATGACAAGCGTTACGGCAAATATCGCGATCCTCAGAAAAATTGCGTCAAGGTAAGCGGGATCTCCTCCGGCTACATACCCTTTATAGCAGAGCCCTTTATAGTAGAGCTCGTAAAGAAACGGCATAGCTATTCCGCAAAGCTCCGAGGCTGCGAGCACGGGAATGCACTTCTCCATTTTCACCGCACGGAGCAGCTCAAACAGCATGACAGCGATGATAGCCGCAACACCTATCGGAAGCACGATTGTGTTGTGGAAGAAAAGTACTACTGAGAGTATAATGATACCCACAACGCCCGAGATAATTCTTGTAAGCATTTACACACCTCCGAAGCGGCGATGTCTGCCGTCGAAATCAATGAGCGCCTTATCCAGCTCTTCAGATGTGAAATCAGGCCACAGAATGTCTGTGAAATAGTACTCCGCATAAGCACACTGCCAGATAAGGTAGTTAGAAAGGCGCAGCTCGCCGCTTGGTCTGATGACCAGATCGACATCGGGAATACCCTTTGTATAGAGGTTTTCGGAGATTGAGTCCTCAGTGATGTCGGCAGGGTCGAGAGTACCGTCCTTGACCTGCTGAGCGAGGAGTCTTGCGGCATGAGCGATCTCGTCACGTCCGCCGTAGTTTACAGCCATGAGCAGGTTCATCTCTGTATAATGAGCCGTATCCTGCTCGAGCTTTATCATCTTCTCGCGGAGGTCATCATCAAAAACGCTCTTATCACCGAGGAATATCATCCTTGTATTTTCGGAGAGGTGCTTGCGGACATCCACGATATACTCACGGAAGAGATCCATAATAGTCTCTACCTCCTCTTTCGGACGCTGCCAGTTCTCCGTTGAAAATGCATAGAACGAGATATTCTTCAAGCCGATGTCCTTACAGTAACGGACGATCTTCTTGAAGTTTTTCGCACCCTCTCTATGACCGAATGTTCTCGGGAGACCACGCTTTTTCGCCCATCTGCCGTTGCCATCCATTATAAAGCCAACATGCTGCGGAAGGTTTTCGGGAAGTCCGATGACCTCCTCTTTATCTTTTTTTCGGAATAATGCCATTTTTTCTCCAATCAGATGCTCATGATCTCTTTTTCTTTTTCTGCAACAGCCTTGTCAATATCAGCGCAGAACTTATCAGTGAGATCCTGAACTTTCTTTTCGCAGTCCTTCTGATCGTCCTCGGTGATCTCGGAGTTCTTCTGCATCTTCTTGAACTTTTCGATAGTATCACGTCTGATCGAACGAATAGTCACCTTACACTCCTCACCATACTTCTTGATGCCCTTGCAGAGTTCCTTACGTCTGTCCTCTGTAAGCTGGGGGAATACGAGGCGGATAGCCTTTCCGTCATTAGTTGGGTTGATGCCGATGTCGGAAGCGTTGATAGCCTTCTCAATGGACTTGAGTGTAGAAGCATCCCACGGCTGGATGAGAAGCATTCTTGCCTCGGGGACTGAAACGGCAGCCATCTGCTGAATTGGCGTGGGCGAACCGTAGTAGTCAACCATGACCTTGTCGAGGATAGCAGGGTTAGCTCTTCCGGCACGGATAGAAGCGAATTCGTTTCCGAGTGCATTGAGACTCTTGTTCATTTTTTCTTTTGCAGCATTGATAGTTTCTTTCATTGTAAATCGTCCTTTCGTAATAAAAAGTTACTGTATTTCCGATACGACCGTACCAACGTCCTCACCCATAACTGCATCGTAGATATTGTCGGGACGTGAGAGGTCGAAAACGAGCATTTTCATCTTGTTGTCGCGGCACATAGTAGCAGCGGTGCTGTCCATAACACCAAGCTCCTCGCTGAGCACCTGACTGAACGTTAGCGATGCGTACTTCTTTGCATCGTCAAATTTGTGCGGATCCTTATCGTAAACACCGTCAACAAGGGTAGCCTTGAGGAAGATGTCAGCCTGTATCTCAACTGCGCGTAGAGCAGCGGCAGTATCGGTCGAGAAGAATGGGTTTCCAGTACCGCATCCGAAGATAACGACTCTGCCCTTTCCGAGATGGTTTACAGCTTTGTTGCGGATGTAAGGCTCAGCGACCTGCTGCATGGTGATAGCAGTCTGAACGCGGACATTGCATCCCAGCGATTCGAGAACGTCAGCGAGCGCAAGAGCATTCATAGCAGTGGCAAGCATACCGATATGGTCGGCACGAGTCCTGTCCATGGCGCCGCTCGAACGACCTCTCCAGAAGTTTCCGCCGCCCACAACGACAGCGACCTGAACCCCAACATCCACGCACTTCTTGATGCTTGTGCAAATACTGGTTATCACATCGTAATTAAGTCCTGTCTTTTTATCTCCGGCAAGAGCCTCGCCGCTTACCTTGAGTAGTATTCTCTTATATTTTGGTTCCATAACGCACCTCACAAAAAAATATATCTATATTCTATTTTACACTAAAAACGCATTTCTGTAAAGGCATTTTCCGAAAAAAACAATTTTTTTCGGGAATTTTTTTCTCAAATGAAGCGCTTCCAAACGCTTTTGTCATACTGCACAAAAATGTTGAAAATTTATTGTACCGTTCCAACCTAACTTTTTCTTGACTTTTAAGGCTCGCTATGGTATAATATAAAAGCTGAGTGATAGGCATTCAGTCTTACATATGCGGAGAGGTGTCCGAGTGGTTTAAGGAGCCGGTCTTGAAAACCGGTGATACGGCAACGTACCGTGGGTTCGAATCCCACCCTCTCCGCCATATTTATTGCGGATTTACCCAAGTGGTG
>DHYN01000030.1:21759-24685 GCA_002414125.1 Ruminococcus sp. UBA5129
TTTTTCATTTTTATTCAAATTTGAAAAATCCCGAAAAATTCTTAAAAATATCACGCTATTACACACGATATTACACACTTTATCACAGTATTTTTTCAAACATGACACGAAATATCCCCTCCGATTTGGAGGGGATTTCTTATTTACTCACGCTATCCTCCAACAATTTATTTATAAATCCGTTCAAGTTCATGAATTATTACTGTTTGTCTAAAATTACAATTCTTTTATAAGAAAGAAACTCTTTCAAAAAAATGCAAAATACACTTGACATTTTTTGCAAAGCATGCTATACTATAATTGCAAAGTTAACTTGGCATATTTAACACGAGGTGATTTATGAAAACGAAAATCAAAGAGTTGCGAAAACAGAACAAGCTTTCGCAGGACGAACTTGCAGAAGCTGTAGATGTCACAAGGCAGACGATAACTTCATTAGAGTGTGAAAAATATACCGCTTCTCTTGTTCTTGCCTATAAAATCGCACATTATTTTAATCTTACTATTGAGGAAGTTTTTGACTTTTCGGATATCAACTAATCGGAGGTTTCATATGGAAAATTATAAAAAAACACTGCAAAACAAGCTGAGAGCAACGGCTATTATGCTTTGCTTCGGGTCTGCCGTTTTTATTATTGGTCAGCAAGGTTATTTGTCAAAATTCTATCCGCAGGGAAATTTCGGCGATTTTTTCAGAGGATTTCATGCTGGGATTTTTATTGCACTTGTCATATGTCTGATTGCTTCTGCAGCACGTATAGGAGCAATACTAAAAGATGAAAAACAACTCAAGGCTGATTACATAAAAAATACAGACGAGCGTAATTTGAAGATCTCTGAATTGACTGGATATAAACTATATAAGTCATTGATCACGCCGATTATTGTAGCTTCAATCGCTGCTGGATATTTCAGTTCAACAGTTTTCTTTACGCTACTCGCTGTTTCTGCGTTTATCGTTATTGTATCATTTACAAGATGGATTTATTATAATAAAATAATTTAACGATTACCCATAGCCTATTGGCGCACTTTCTTTATGTTCCGCACAAGTCCAAATCAGCATTATAGCGCACTCCACAATAGACACACACCCTAACGGCGATAGAAAGTGTTAGCCGACAAGTCCATTCTCCGCATAAAATCCCTGCCTGTAATGTTCTTGGACTTCCATTCCCCATAGAGCTGTCCAAATCTCGCCCAGTCGATAGGTATAGGCTTTCGCCCTGTGTACTTGCCCTGTGCTTTAGCAATCTCGATGCCCTCACGCTGTCGCTGTTTGAGCTGCTCTCTTTCAAGCTGAGAGAGGGCAGCGAACACGGTCAACATAAATTTNNGTGTCGATGCTCTCCTTGTGGCTGACGAGGATAACGCCCTTGTCGTTGAGGGCGTCGATGATGTTCAGCAAGTCTTTTGTAGACCGTCCTAAACGGCTGATGCTCTCCACATAGAGGGTATCGCCCTCACGCACATAGTCAAGAATTGCCTTTAGCTGTGGGCGGTCTGCGGTCGCTCCTGAAATCTTTTCGGAGAAGATACGATTGGTATGGTATGTACTCATAATTTCCTGCTGTCTTGCGGTTTCCTGATGCTCCGTTGATACACGGATATAACCGATTTTACTCATATTATTTTCCTTTCTGTTTTTAGGTATTTTTCATTTTTGTTGGTATGTGATTGACTTTTTCGGTGTGATGATGTATAATTATGGATAAGTGGAATACACTCTGTCTTATTTGTGTAAATCTGATGAAATGAGAGGTTAGTGTATGAAAAAAACGGATTTAGGCACAGAGATATATGATCATGCGATTCAATGTGGTTTTGATAACTGCGGAATCATTTCCATTGATGCAATTAACGGATTTAAAGAACTTTTTCAAAAGCGAATAAACGATGTTCCGCAAAGTAAATTCTTCTATGATACTGTAGGTGATCTTCAAGGTACAAAAGAGCGTTTCCCTTGGGCAAAATCAATAGTTTTACTCACCTTTAACTTCGGGAAATTTCGTTATCCAAAAGAATTGCAAGGAAGATATGCAAAAGCATTTTTTCTTCATGCGGATAAAAATTGCAAATCGGGTTTTGACTTGCCACGTCTTGAACAGTGGTTTGCAAAACGTGGAATACGTGCAGAAGGCGGAGATCAATTTGGTCACATCAGCGTAGGTTCACTGCGGTATTTTGCGGCAAAAGCGGGATTAGGAATGATTCGTAAAAATAATTTCTTTTATACTGAAAACGGTTCTTATAACACTTTGTTCGGATATGTGATAGATAAAGAGTGTGAACTGATTCATGATGTCAAATTAGTTCCATGCGGTGAAAAATGCGATCTGTGTCAAAGAGCCTGCAAGTCAAAAGCACTCTATTCTCCATACACCATAGATCCCTTGAAATGCGTGTCCTATTGGACTACTTTTGGTAATTCGGATATTCCGGAATGGCTGAGTTCTGATATGTTTGAAGAATGGGTTTGTGGCTGTGACAATTGTCAGGACGCTTGCCCACATAATCGCAGACACGATTGGAATACAGGTGAAAGTTTTTCAAATCTCGATGAAATTGCCCCTTTGATTCTACCAAATAATTATGAAAATCTATCAGATGAGTTTCTGATTGAACAGGTCATACCCAAGACCGCCGACCATATGCAAAAGTCAGAAGTTTCAGCACTTAGAAAGAATGCGAAAAGAGCACTTAATTATCATAGTACAACTTATGAGGGAAAATAGGCTCAAGATATATGAGCAATTCTGATTTATCTTAGTAACATACACATCACTACGGCAAGGAGAATCCTCTCTCCTTGCTGTTTTTTATTCAAGTGTGGCTTTCTTTTTCTGTTGAGTGCATTTCCTCTCATTGTACTGTCTGTCACGCTCTTGCTGGTGTTGCTTTTCAAGGTAACTGCGTACCGTCTTAA
>DHYN01000078.1:0-428 GCA_002414125.1 Ruminococcus sp. UBA5129
AGCGACCTTACAAGAGTAGGTACGACAAATGAGTTCGTATCGCTCGACCTCAGCGATTCCCACGACATTTTCATCAGAGACGGCTTCACCTACAAGCCTTTTGGCGCAAGAGTTAAGCCCGACTACGCCGTTTTCGTAGAGGGCGTGGACGATACTGCTTCAAAATATGCGAGCATCCTCGCGATCACTCTTTCAAATATCAAGCAGTACTACGATGAAAAGTATGACAGAAACAATTTCATCAAGAACGTTATCCTCGACAACGTACTCCCCGGAGACATCGTTATCAAGGCAAGAGAGCTTCATTTCAATGCCGAGATCAGCCGTGCCGTATTCCTAATCAGGATCGTTTCGGCTAACGATATATCCGCTTATGACGTTATCCAGAATCTCTTCCCCGACAAGAACAAGGACTTCGTTTTCAATAT
>DHYN01000078.1:471-1088 GCA_002414125.1 Ruminococcus sp. UBA5129
TTGCACGTTCTATCGCCGATACCCTTAGCGGTGAGTTTTACACAAGAGTTAACGTTGGTATCGGTACTGCCGTTACAGGCGTTAAGGAGCTTGCACGCTCATTCAAGGAGGCTCAGATGGCTCTCGAGGTGGGTAAGGTGTTCGATACGGACAAGGTCATCGTAAGCTACGATAATCTCGGTATCGCCCGTCTTATCTATCACCTCCCGACAACTCTCTGCGACACGTTCCTCCACGAGGTATTCAAGATGGGCAGCATTGAGTCGCTCGACCACGAGACCCTCTTTACTATTCAGAAGTTCTTTGAGAACAACCTCAACGTTTCAGAGACTTCCAGAAAGCTGTTCGTTCATAGAAATACTCTCGTTTACAGACTCGAAAAGATCAAGAAGCTGACAGGTCTCGACCTGAGAGAATTTGACCACGCTATCATCTTCAAGATAGCTCTTATGGTAAAGAAGTATCTGTCCGCTAACCCGGTGAAGTTCTGATACCGGATCGGTATCAGAGATCAATGATATAGGGCTTTGTTAAAAAGGACGGTGTATATTGAGTGGTAGAGCTTAAGAACGTATCCGTAACCTATTCAAGCGGTGTTGACGCTCTCAATAACGTCA
>DHYN01000078.1:1128-1631 GCA_002414125.1 Ruminococcus sp. UBA5129
AAAGTACCATGATAAAGCTTTTGCTGAAGGAAATTGATGCCACGAGCGGCGTCGTTTCCGTTAACGGCTATAATCTTAACAAGCTTAAAAGAAGAAAGATACCTGAATTTCGCCGCACGCTCGGATTTGTATTTCAGGATTTCAGACTTATCCCGTCGATGACGGTGTACGAGAATATTGCATTCGTGCTCCGCGTTATCGACGCGCCTGTCAAGTACATAAGAAAACGTGTTCCCTACGTTATAAGCCTTGTGGGACTTCAGGCAAAGACAAATTCTTACCCCGATGAGCTTTCGGGCGGTGAGAAGCAGAGAGTCGCTATCGCAAGAGCCCTTGTGAACGACCCGAAGCTCATTATCGCGGACGAGCCTACGGGTAATATCGACCCGGAGCTCTCATACGAGATCGTAGAACTCCTCAAGGGGATCAACGATCAGGGAACTACGATACTCATGGTCACTCACGAGCACGATCTGGTGCGTCATTTCGGCGGTCGTATAATC
>DHYN01000078.1:1701-9692 GCA_002414125.1 Ruminococcus sp. UBA5129
GAAAATATCTGGAAAAACAAAATGATGGCGTTCGCAACGTTCTGCGTGCTTCTCATCTCACTGCTTCTTGTAGGTATTTCGGGTCTGTTTTATATAAACATCAACTCGATCATCAACGGAATCGGCGGTAAGAACGAGATCGCAGTGTTCCTCAACAACGATACTTCGCCCGACAGAGTTGGCGAGTTCGGCTCACAGCTCAGCGCGATCGACGCGGTAGGCGATGTTGTGTACGTTTCAAAGGAAGAGGCTCTCAATAACATGACCGCTTCAATGCCCGATTACAACGTCATTTTCGAGTCGCTTGAGGGAGATAACCCTCTTCCAGACGGCTATAGGATAAAGGTCAAGAATTACGATGACGTGGCAAACGTTGTCGCACAGATCTCAGCAATGCCGGATGTAAAAAAAGTCAACGCATCATACGATTTCGTGGACTTCCTCAGACAACTGAGAAGGATCCTCACAGTCATCGCAGGCGCAATTATAATAGCACTCGTTGTGGTCTCTATGATAATGATCTCGAATACCACAAAGGCGAGCGTTTTCGCAAGGCGTGAGGAGATACAGATCATGAAGTATGTAGGTGCGACTGACGGATTTATCCGTACACCTTTCTTCGTTGAGGGCATGGTGACAGGCGCTTTTTCGGGAATAGGAGCATTCATATTAACATGGTTCGGCTATCGTGCGGTCTATAAGATCATCTTCGGTCAGGTCGAGCTTATGAACGTTATCGGAGTGGGCAGTCTTATCCCGTTCTCGGATATACAGATATATGTCGGAGCGGCTTATATCGCCGCAGGCGCTTTTGTCGGCGCTGTCGGAAGCGTATTCTGTACAAGACGCCACATAGATGTATGATCTGTAATAGAAGCGAGTATATTATGAATGAAAGGAGCAAGCATCATAAGGTGCGCCTTATATGTCAAAATTCAGAAGTTTAAAAAAGCTTGCGGCATTTGCTGTATGTACCGTGATATCTGTGAATCTTGCACTGAGTATCCCAAAGGATGATAATATTTTCAACATAAGCGCAAAGACGATCGCAGAAATACAGGAGGAACGCAAGAAGAATAACGAAAAGATCAAGGAGCTTGAGTCACAGATAGCTCAGTACGAGAATAAGGCTGAAAAGGAAAAGGAATATCAGCAGACGCTCTCACAGCAAATCGACCTTGTTCAACAGAATATCTTAGGCATAGACACCGAGATCGGTCAGATCGAAGCCGATATGGAAGTTATCCGGACCAACATTGATGCCCTGAATACGAACATTGCCGTTCAGGAGGAAAAGGTAGAGTCCAACATAGAGATCTTTAAGGAACGCCTCTGTGCAATGTATATTACAGGAAACAATACACTTGCACTCGCAGTTCTCGGTTCTACAGATTTCTACGATATGCTTTCGCGTATGGAGATGATGAACTCTATTGCGGCTCACGATGAAGAGCTTGTTGAGACCCTCAAAGCAGATATAGCGACTCTTAACGATTCGAAGAAGTCTCTCGATACCGAAATGACTTCACTCGATGCTAAGAAGGATCAGCTCGAGGTTCGTAAGACTGAAAAACAGGACGAGATCGGGCAACTCGAAGATCTCATGAAAAAGTCTGAGGATGAGATCAATCGTCTCAAGCTTGAAAAAGAGGCTTTAGATAAGTCAAAGGATGAGATTAAGGCTAATAACGCTCAGCTTGACAAGGACGAGGAGGAGATCAACGCTCAGCTCGCGAGGGCTTTGGCGGAACAGAAGCGTAAGGCTGAGGCAGCGGCAGCAGCAGCGGNNTAACGGCGGCTCATCGGGCGGTTCGTCAGGCACAACAACAACTAATCCGTCAGTTCCGACTCAGGTCGATACTTCAGCCAATGCATCGGGCTTCAGGTGGCCTACTCCAGGCTACTACTACATATCGAGCGGCTACGGTCAGCGCTGGGGACGTCTACACGCAGGTATCGACATCTCGGGCGGCGGAATTTCGGGCGCAGGAGTGTACGCTTCAAAGAGCGGTACTGTCGTCAGCGTTGTTACTTCATGTTCTCATAACTACCCCAAGTCCGGAAGATGCTGCGGAAACGGTTACGGAAACTATGTAACCATTCTCCATGAAGGCGGCTATTCGACACTCTACGGTCACCTTGCATCGGCGTGCGTTTCTGTGGGACAGCAGGTATCGGCAGGAACACTCGTCGGATATGTAGGCTGTACGGGTCACTCGACAGTANNACCACCTCCATTTTGAGGTGCGCTCGAACGGTGTTGCCCAGAACCCGAGAAACTACGTTTGATAAGTATATTGAGCGTCAAAAAGAATTTGACGTTTGCTATATCCACATACTCGGCTGAATTATTCAGGTCAGCGTTGAGTATAATAATAAGGCAAGGCAGCATCACAAAAGCGGTGCTGCCCTGTATTTTTGCCATAGGAAAGTGATGATAGATCATGAATAAGAAGATCAGCCTCGGACTCGCCATAAGTCTGATAGCTATTGCGTCGGCGGTGACGTTTATCCTCACCTCGTTTTTTTCGCTGCAAAGCTTCAACAGCATGGTGAAGGACGTTAACGAAAAGGCGAAAAAGTACGGAAGTCTCCAGACTCTTGACGGATTTGTACGCGAGCACTACTACGGTGATATTGACGAGGATAATCTCTCGGACGGTATTCTCAAGGGTTATGTCAGCGGACTTGGTGATAAGTATTCGCGCTATCTTACTCCCGAGGAGTATCAAGAGGAGATAAGCAGCGATTCCGGAAAGCTTGTCGGACTCGGACTTACGCTCACTCAGGATGAGAGCGGATATATCCGTATCGTTGAGATAATGGCAGATTCACCCGTTTCCGATGCAGGAGTCCGCGCAGGTGATATTATTACGAGTGTCGAGGGAAACGATGTACTGACTGAGGGCTTCGACTCTTCGATTGATGCGCTTATGGGTCAGGAGGGAACGAGCATTACACTTACGATCCGCCGCGACGGTATCGACAAGGATTATGTTTTCACTCGCCGTTCTATGGAGGTCAAGTCCGCAGAGGGTGAGATGCTCAAAGGCTATATCGGCTATATCAAGATCACAGGCTTCAAGAAGAACACTTCTGAGCAGTTCATCAGCGAGCTTGAAAAGCTAAGATCTAACGGAGCAAAGGGATTTGTGTTTGACGTAAGAGATAATCCCGGCGGACTCGTTACATCGCTCGAGGAATGTGTCGATCCGCTTCTGCCAGAGGGAGTGATCGCAACGGCAGAATACCTTGACGGACATTCAGATACTCTCGTTTATTCGGACGAATCGGAGATAGATCTTCCGATGGTTGTCATTGTGAACAAGAAAACAGCGAGTGCGGGAGAGCTTTTTGCCGCATCGCTAAAGGACTTTGGGAAGGCTCAGCTCGTGGGAACTCAGACCTATGGAAAGGGTGTAATGCAGGAGACATCCCGATTCGATGACGGCAGTGCGGTAGTTCTGACAGTAGCCAAGTATAAGACTGCAAAATCAGAGTGCTATGACGGTATCGGGATCACTCCCGAGGTGATTATCGACGATGATGCTGAAACCGAAGCCGATGAACAGCTTGAAAAGGCGATAGAGACCGTAAAGCTTGCGATAGCAGGAGAGAAATAGTATATTTGAAACATAAAACAAGCCCGTAACGATGAATGTTACGGGCAATTTTTTTTGTACCTATTCGATTATCAGTCGCCGAAGGAAACGCCGATGTCTCTTGCAGCGATAACGAGGTGATTTTCGGGGTCAACAAACTTTGTCTTGCCTGCGATGTCAGCGAGCTTATTGGAGGTGATCTTGTTGCCGATCTTAGCAACAGTTCTTCCGTATTTCTCCTGAGCGATGAGGAAAGCAGCGTGGACACCGAACTGAGTTGAAAGAACTCTGTCGTAAGCGCTGGGAGCGCCGCCGCGGAGCATATGTCCGGGAACACATACACGCGCCTCCATGCCTGTATTAGCTTGGATCTGCGCAGCGATACGTCCTGTAGCAGTGACGATGCCTGATTCGGCACGCTTCTTAGCACGTTCCTTCTTCTTCATATTAGCTTCATTCACATCGAATGCACCCTCTGCAACGGCAAGTATAGAGAATGTCTTGCCGGAAGCACTTCTTGCCATAACGGCATCGCAGATCTTGTCGATGTCGTAGGGGATCTCGGGGATGATAATGATGTCGGCGCCGCCTGCGATACCTGCGTGGAGCGTCAGCCAGCCTGCCTTATTGCCCATGATCTCGCAAACGAGTATACGGGAGTGGCTTGCGGCGGTTGTATGGAGACGGTCTATGACATCGGTAGCGATGTCGGTAGCAGTATGGAAGCCGAAAGTTACGTCCGTACCGAAAATATCGTTGTCGATAGTCTTGGGCAGACCGATAACATTAAGACCCTCATCCGAAAGGAGCTTGGAAGTCTTGTGAGTTCCGTTTCCGCCGAGAGTGAGGAGACAGTCGAGCTTCTGCTTCTTGTAGGTGCTCTTCATGTTTTTTACCTTGTCAACGTTGTCGTCACCGATGACCTGCATCATCTTGAACGGCTGACGTTTTGTGCCGAAGATAGTACCGCCCTGAGTGAGGATGCCTGAGAAGGCAGAGGGCGACATATCCTTGCAGAGGTTGTTGATGAGTCCGTAGTAGCCGTTGGAAATACCGACGATCTCGACGTTATCCTCGCCGAAACGCTCATAGCATGCCTTTGCAACGCCTCTGATAGTTGCGTTGAGACCGGGACAGTCTCCGCCGCTTGTTAAGATACCAATTCTTCTTTTCATAGTGTGAACCTCCGTTGATATATTATTTCATAAAAAGAGAAAAAAATTCATCTTTGCATTTCAAGAAATTTAATTATCTTTTCGGGCGGAACAGGTCTGCCGTACAGGAAGCCTTGAGCGTAATCACATCCTGCATCGCACAGGATGTCCGCCTGCTGCTGATTTTCAATACCCTCGGCAATCGTCTTGATGCCCTTGGACTTAGCGATCCTGATGACCGATGAAACGATCTCATGAGCGATCGTGTCGTTTTCGATATTGGTGATAAACGAGCGATCGAGCTTGAGGAGCGTGATCGGGAGGATCTTAAGGTAGCTGAGTGATGAATAGCCGGTTCCGAAGTCGTCCATAGCGAGCTGAACACCGAGGTTGCGCAGGCTTGTCATCTGAGAAACGGCAAAGTTTATATCGCGCATAGCGAGTGTTTCAGTAAGCTCTACCTCAAGCCATTTAGCCTCGAGTGACGACTTGATAAGTGCGTCCGTGACCTTTTCCTTGAGATCCTTCTGGTAGAAGTCAGACGAGGCAAAGTTGATGGACATAACAATGCTTTTGTAGCCCATTTTCTGCCAGAGCACGTTCTGTCGGCAAGCCTCGTTGAGGACGAATTCGCTTATTCTGCCGACAAGGTGTGAGCTTTCGGCAACAGGAATGAACGAATCGGGGTGAATGATCGTGCCATCGGGCTTTATCCAGCGGATGAGGGCTTCAACGCCCATGATTTTGCCCGTTTTGAGGTCGATCTTCGGCTGGTAGTAGAGCTGGAGCTCGTTGTTGTCGATAGCATCGCTGAGTGCCTTTTCCATTTCGGTAGTACCGATGATCGAATCGTGCATAGACGGCTCATAGCAGCTAATGCTTCCCTGAGAACCGCTTCCCGTTTTGAGTGCAAATTCAGCATGCTCGAGAACATCGAGGAAAGAATTTCCGTCATCGGGCATATGCGAGTATCCGGCAGAGCAGGTTAGGTTGAGCGAGGAGAACTCGTTCACGGCAAGCTTGTTCATTTCCTCCTGAATGGTCATAGCCGTTCTTACGGGAAGCTCGTCATCGCCGTAATCGCGCATGACAATAGCGAAGTTATCTCCGCCGAGACGTGCAACGAGACCGCCGTTACCGATGAATTTGTATAGAATATGAGCGAAGTTTCTGAGCAGCTCGTTTCCCTTGTCATAGCCGCATGTGTCGTTTACGATATGGAAGCGGTCGATATCGAGAACAATGACCCAGTATGAGTAATTGAGGTGGCGGCAGTACTCGTAGGTTTCGGGACCGATCTCCATAAGCTTGTTTCTGTTGGGGATCTCCGTTACCTCGTCGATGTACGCAAGGCGCTCGATGAGAATATCTTTTTCGCGCTCTTTGGTAATGTCGAGGAGCGCACCTCCTGTAATGAGCGTATTATCAGTTGCCGAGCGGATAGCCTTAAATCGGTAAGAGTACCAGCGATAGACTCCGCGGGCGGATTTTATTCTTATCTCGATGGACTTCATCGTGTTGAATGCATCCTTGTCCGTTTCAAACGCTTTGAGCCAACTGTCATACTGCACGCGGTCATTGGGGTGGATGAGCGATCGGAAAGCGTTGAGACTTATGCTGTTGCTTTTGAGTCCGAGCATACGGACGGTCTCAGCCGAGGCGTAGAATTTCTTCATATCGTAGCTCATGATGATGCCAATCTCGGAGAGCTCCATTGAAAGGGTAAAGCTCTCATTGGTATCGGCGAGTGTCCGCTGCATTTTCTTGATATGGGTAATGTCGAAGCCTGCGCTCAGGAATATGCGATGTCTGCGAGTCTTGCGGAAAAGCGAGGTGTTCCAGGAGATCGTGAAAACCTTGCCGTCCTCACGGGTGAACAATACATCATTGCTCTTTGCGGCGATGAGACGTTCGATGATTGCCGAACTCATATTTTCGACGCCGAGGATGCTGAGCATCATTTCCTTAGTGGCTTTTTCGTTGTCATTCCAGCCGATCATCTTGCGCAGTTTTTTGTTAAAATGTATTACAGAACAGTCATCGACCCAGAGGATAACTTCGGTGTCAAGGTGTTCTGTGACATGAGCGATCGAAGTCATTTCGGGAATGGTATCATCGCTTTTTATAACACCGAAATATACGATGACCGAGAGACTTAGAACTATGAGCGTTGTGATAAAAATTGAGAGTATCAGTCCTGAGTTTTCGGGCGAAAAATGAGCGAATATGAGTACGATAACAGCCGCTGCAATAAGAATAAGCACGGGCGGGATTATTTTTCTGTTACGCATAACTGATACTCCTTTCAAATTAAAGCTCTAAAAATTATTATAGCAAATTTGTCCTAAATTGTCAATGCTAAATCAAAAATTCAAGTAAAATTTACCTAATTTGCAGATATTTCACAAAAGAATTTCACAGAATATACACTTTTGACGAATATAATGGTATAATAGAATAAGAGAATGCATAAGTTTATACTTAAAATGACGGAGGTTAATTTATGGCACATATACTTATTGTCGATGACGAGGTAAATATCCGCAAGGTAGTGCGTGAGTACGCAGAGTTTGAGGATTACCGCGTAACTGAAGCTGAAAACGGCATGGAGGCAGTCAATCTCTGCCGCGAAAATGATTACGACCTTATCATCATGGACGTGATGATGCCGAGGCTTGACGGCTATTCGGCTTGCAAGGAGATAAGAAAGACCAAGAATATTCCCGTAATAATGCTCTCCGCGCGGGGTGAGGAATACGACAAGCTCTTCGGCTTCGAGATAGGAGTTGACGACTATGTTGTAAAACCGTTTTCGCCGAAGGAGCTTATGGCAAGGGTCAAGGCGGTCCTCAAGAGAAACTCAAAAATGGAGGAGTCTGTATCGCCCGATCGCCTTGTTTTCGAGGGACTTGAGGTGGACATCTCGGGCAGAGAGGTCTATGTCAACGGCGAAAAGGCTTCCATGACACCAAAGGAGTACGATCTGCTGTTCTACCTTGTGAAGAACAAGAACATCGCCCTCTCGAGGGACAAGCTTCTCGAGGAGGTATGGGGATATGATTTCTTCGGTGATGACAGAACAGTCGATACGCATATAAAGATGCTCAGAAACAGCCTTGGCGAATACAGGAAGTTTATTGTAACACTGAGAGGAATGGGATACAAGTTTGAAGCGCTCTAAGAAGATAAACAGACTTCTCGGACGTATTCCGCTGAGGATAACGGTGTGGATATA